>NZ_LFZP01000055.1:0-27137 GCF_002925705.1 Burkholderia anthinoferrum | reverse complement strand
CTGACGTCTCCCGTTCCGTTGACGTCAACATGCTACGTGAAGATAGACCAGTTAACAACGGAACAGGACACTAGGTGCCGCGGTCAATGTTTTTTTCGAGCAACACGATATCCTGATCTGCCCTGTGTATCCGCGTGTCGCCATGCCGCTCGCCGAGGTAGCGTCGAGCAATGAGCTGTTTCCACATTTCACTGCATGGTGTAATCAACTCGGCTTACCGGCGGCGAGTCTCTACGCAGGCTTAACGGATGACCAACTGCCCATTGGCGTACAGATCGTGGGAGGCCGTCACTGCGATGCGTTGGTCCTTTGGGTCAGCCATGTGCTCGAGCACGCATTGGGAAGAGCACCATTTGCGGAGATGACGCGCGCGCTGTCGGCTTCTGCCGCCGGGGTGAGGTGCAAATGACCTGAGACGACCAAGCGAATTACACCTCGTTCGCAGCACACGTAGCTGAGGCGTCATGCGGGTGACAATGACCGGCGGAACCAGCGGCAACGTCCGCGCGCATCCGAATTCATCGAGTCGACAGCACACTATGTAGGTCCAGGCGGTCCGATGATGTCGTCTCCGTGTCCGCGAACCGGTGATCGCAGCGAGCGTCAAAATTGATCGCAGATCACGACTCGTCGCGTTCGCTAAGATCCAATTCGGAATCCAGTACCAGCTTCTGCTGCAGCGCAGCGTGCACTGTGCGCAGCTGCGAATGCGCTTCGTCCATGTGCGCCGTCATGAGTTGCGCGACTGCGTCGGCATCCCGGCGTCGCGCGGCGTCCAGTATCGCGCGGTGCGCGGCAACCGTGTGCCGTCCAAATGCCTGATAGTCCTGCTGCGTCACGTTTCCCGCCACGATCACGAGCGTGTGTAGCATCTGGTTGATGATCTGGCACAGGCTGCGCAGAAACGCATTCGGATGCGCAGCAGCCAGTACATCGTGGAAATGGATATCCTCATGGCGCTGGTCGAGCGCCTCAGCGTGACGTGCCTCGAACGGCTCGCAGACGGACACACTGCGCTCGAGCGCATCGAAGTCCGCGTCGCTCAGATGGGGAACCGCGCCCGCAGCCACCATGGGTTCCAGCGTGCGGCGCACCGCATAAATGTCCTCGAGCGTGACGCTCTCGAAAAACAGATAGTTCTGCAACGACTGGAATGCTCGGGCCAGTGGCACGCGCGTAATCGTCGCCCCGCCATCCGGCCCAGTACTCAGGCTCACGAGCCCTTGTATCTCCAGCGCCTTGAGCGCATCGCGCATCGAGCCGCGGCTAACGTTGAACATCTGCTGAAGCTCAGCCTCCTTGTTCAAGCGTTTCCCCGGTCGCGCCTGCCCGTCGTTAATCCAACGCTTGATCTGCTCGGCCACTTGGTCGCCTCGCTTGATCGCGCGCGAGCCTCGTTTATCCGGCTGCGCCGGCGGCATCTTCTTTTCGGTTGTCGGTTTTCGCCCTGCCATATCGGTCACGTCCGTCGTTGGCCATTCACTGCTGTATCCCGGCGCCATTATCCGGCATCCGCGCCCGACACGGCCAGTTTTCCGGCTCCATGCAAGCCTCCCTCCCAAAGTTGGGAGTAGCCGGGATAGTGCCCAAGACCTACGCTGCAATCCGAATGCCATGCGCCGAATACCCATCACTTCCCTGCATGTCAGTCACTCGATATAGGTTGCCATCAGGAGAAATCCGTCATGTCACAGTCGGTGAAGTCGTCTCAGGTGCAATCCCCGCTTGCGACAATCCGGGCCAACCTCTCGGCCGACGGGCTGGAACTGGATCAGCTTGCGGCACGCATGCGTTTGCACGGCCCCGAAGCCGATCGGACACGGCAGATTCCAGATGCAGCGTTTGCACCCTCGGACGTACCGGCGCTGAACTTGAATCTCGTTCCAGCCGCATACGGCGGCTGCATGGACGTGCAATCACTGATGTCGCGCACAACACTGATGGAGTATCTCGGGTACGCCGACGCGGCGCTAGCACTCGCTCTGCCCGGCCCTGGCCTCGCAATGCCGCCCGTCCTCGCACTCGGCAGCAGTGAGCAACAGACCCTCTTCTTCAAACGATTTCGCAGTGATACACCGCGCTGGGGTGCCTTTGCCATTACGGAGCCCGACTGCGGCTCAGATGCAACCGCGATGCGGACCACCGCTCGCAAGACGGCACGCGGCTGGGTGCTGAACGGTACCAAGTGCTTCATCACCAACGGCGCACGCGCGGACGACGTGATCACGTTCGCCACCATCAATCGGCACGCTGGTCGTTTCGGCGTTCGAGCGTTCCACGTCGATTGCAATATCCCGGGCTTCTCTGTCGTTCGCATCGAGAAAATGGTCGGCCTGCGCGCGAGTCAGCTTGCGGTTCTCTCTTACACCGATTGCGAAGTCCCTGACGACGCGCTTCTCAGACGCGGTGACGAAAAGCCCCTCGACGACGCGTTTTCAGGCGCACAACACGCATGGGACTACTTCCGCCCGCTACTTTCCGCGATCATGATCGGCGCATGTCGACGAGTACGCGACGATCTCGAGGCCTACTTCGAAGCAGGCGGACATCCTGTGAATCAACGCCAGCGCACTGCCGATGTGAACGAGGCGCTGCTCGATATCGATCGACAAATCTCTACAGCCCAGTTGCTCTGCCGACATGCGGCGTGGAAAACCGATCAAGGAACGGCCACTTCGGTGGATGCGTCGATGGCCAAGGCGTACGCGTCTCAGGTAGCCGCCCGCATCACCCGAGCGGCGATCGATCTCGCCGGCCTCGACGGTATCGCGGCCTTTCCGTCGCTTGAGCAAAGCTATCGCGATGCAAAAGCCTTCGACATCATGGAAGGCACCGGAGACCTGCAGCGGCTCATGATTGCTCGCTCCGCACTGCGCTCGGCATCTCTTCCCTGGGAGGCCACCTCTCCCGCATCGCCCCGCTCTACAGAAGCGCACCCATCCTGAAACCGTCCGAAATTTCGCACTGGAGATCGTTCATGGCAACCCATCCCGTTTCCCCCAGCTCCACCAGCGTGTCGGAGACAGTGAAAGCTTGCTTGCTATCGGTACTTGGCAGCACCCTGAGCACCGATCTCATCGTCGACGACACCAACCTCTTCGATGTCGGCGTGGATTCGATGAATATGACGGACTTACTGCTTCAACTCGAACAGCGCTTTGGCTTCACGCTGGCCCCCGAAGATCTATCCGCCGATCTATTCCTGCGCTTCGGTAATCTCGTCTCGTTCGTCGAATCCCATGCGTCCTTCGACTGACATCACTGGCGCCGAACCACGCATTGTCGCCACGGCACGATATATGCCGCAGCACGATGTCCCGGCCGATGCACGTATCGAACCATTCATGGTTTCGGGTGGGTCCGCACGAGAGGACGTGATGCAAGCAGTGTATGCCGATACGCTGCGGTGGCGCGACAGTGGTGCCCCATTCGGCGTGGCCGGCATTCCGTTGCCGCAAGCATCACGAACTACTGATAACCGGGTCGCTGTGGAGCCCGACCAGATATTGTCCGACATGGCACTTGCCACAGTGCGAACGCTGCTTGATTCGTCGTCTCATATCGACGCGTCCACCCCCGATCAAATCATCGTATGCACAACGAGCTTCGAGCATGATCTGGCATTGTCGTGTGCCTGCCGTCTCCACAGCGAACTTGGATCAAGCCGAGCACCGCTGGCGGTCGGCCAGCTTCAAGGCGTGTCGTTCCTGATGGCGTTGGATATTGCCGTGGCGATGATGGCCGCTGACATCCGACTGAATACCGTCGTGATCGTCGCCGCTGAACGCTGGCGCCGGCCGTTCTCACGTCGGATCGATGCACTGATCGACATGGGCGACGGGGCCGCTGCCGTACTAATCGCGAGACACCCCGGACCCGGATGGTGCGTGAGTGGGCTCACCGTACGGACGCCCGGAATCCCACCTCTCGCAAGTGAGCGCGAACCCGTCTACCTATCGACGCTCACGGACGTCATTTGCGAGACGTGCGCAAGCGCAGGTGTGCAACCTGCCAATGTCGACTGGGTACTTCCGGCGCCAATCGACACTCGACTGGCTCACGAAACCAATACACGTTGCGGACTGCGGCCCGAACGGGTCTGCCACATACGTATGGACGCGTCCGGCCATTTCTGCGCTGCCGACACGCCTGCACGGCTCGACGCGCTGCTGCGGTCGATCAGCCCTAACGATGGGCAACATGCCCTCGTTTGGTCCGCCGGCTTCCAGGGACAAGCCGGTTGCGCTCTCCTTGAATTTTGTGGAGGTGGATCATGATTGCGTCGCAAGAGAATAGCTCCCTTGCGCTGTCTGGCATCGCATTCAGTCTGCCGGATCGAACTGTGGATGCGCATCGCTGGGCCCAGCGCTGTGGTCAGCCGTCGGCACGCGCGCGCGCACTGATCGAAAACGGCGTAACGCAGTTCCACGACGCGGCCGGCGAATCCCCCGTGACGCTTGCCGTCGACGCCATATCGTCCCTGCTGCGCGATACCAGAACGGCGCCTGAAACGATCGATGCGTTGGTATACACGCACACGATTCAGACCAGCGTTATCGCACCACCAGCAAGTACCGCCCAACAGATTCAGTCCCAAACAGATCTGAACCGTGCGCTGGCATTTTCAGTCACGCAGCAGCACTGCGTCTCGCCAATGGCCGCGATCCGTGTATTGCAGGCGCTCGCCATGCGGCGGCCGTCCATCCGGCGCGCGATCGTGGTCTGCGCCGATGTGATCGGATCCCACTGCGACCGACTGCGAGCCATCCAGGATCTTGCCCTCCATAGCGACGGTGCCTGTGCGCTATTACTCGAACGAGACGGTCATCGAAACGCTATTGCAGGCCTGCACGTGTACACAGACGGACGATCCTACCGTGGCACCGACGAGGATCTGCAGCCGGTTCCCGACGATCGGTACTACTGGTCTGCATTCACGACCATGCGGGCCGCCATCCAACAAGCAGGCATTACGACACGCGAGATCACGCATGTACTGCCTCATCACGCCAATCTGCCGGGCTGGTCCAGGCTGATGGCAATGCTAGCCATCCCTCATGAGCGGCTTTTCACGGTGAACTTCGCGCCAGTCGGCCACGTCTTTGGCGCCGATCCCTTCATTAACTTCCAGACCTGTTCGAACCGGGAGCCGGATGGTTGGTCGCTGCTGTTTTCGTGTGGTCTCGCTGGCTGCTTCGGTGCCATGGTGGTCCGCCACTGATCACCTAAACGATTTCCTTTCAACGCTCGACATTCGATCCGGATACCATCATGAGAAACGTCCTCGACCTCGTGCAAACAGTTGCAAACCGCACCCCAGACGCGGAAGCTCTCATCTGCGGTTCCACCCGAGTGACCTATCAGGACCTGGTTCAACGCGCGCGAGGCATGGGCAATGCGCTCTACGCGCTTGGATTCACGGCCGGCGCGCGCATTGCGATCTATCTCGACAAACGTGTCGAAACCGTCGTGTCGATGCTTGGTGCGGCTGCCGCGCAATGCGTGTTCGTTCCGATCAATCCGCTCCTCAAACCCCAACAGGTCGCTCACATCCTGCTCGACTCCGGTGCCGATTGCCTGATTACCAGCGCGCTGCGCGCGCGGGTCCTTGACGAACATGGCCTTACCGGCGTTTCCAACACAATCATCGTGGACGATGCTGGCTCATCGAGCCGACATCTCCGAACAACAACCCACGTTCAAAGCTGGCCCGAGTCCGCAAGCGGTAATCGCACGGAACGCGATAGTGAAAAGCCACTGCACTCACCGCCATGGGCCAATGTCGACACTGATCTAGCCGCCATCCTGTACACATCAGGCTCGACCGGACTGCCCAAAGGGGTGATGCTAAGCCACCGCAACCTGCTCGAGGGTGCTTGGAGCGTTGCCCATTATCTGAACCACACCTCATCCGATCGAATCCTCGCCGCCCTGCCGCTCAGTTTCGATGCTGGCCTGAGTCAGCTCACATCCACCTGGGCTACGGGGGCCACTGCCGTGCTCATCAACTATCTTGCGCCGCAAGACGTGATCGATGCCTGCGCGAGCGAACGTATTACAGCAATCACGGGCGTGCCGCCCTTATGGATGCAACTGGTCCGTGCGGCTTGGCCCGAAACGGCACGCCGGACATTGCGCTACTTCGCGAACACCGGCGGCAGGCTTCCGGCGCCTGTCTTGCAGCAACTCCGGGCATTGTTTCCGCAGGCCAAACCCTATTTGATGTATGGCCTGACCGAGGCATTTCGCTCAACTTTTCTCGATCCCTCAGAGGTGGACCACCGCCCCGATTCAATCGGAAAAGCCGTCCCTAACGCCCGGATTCTGGTCGTGCGCGATGACGGCTCGCCTTGTGGACCCGACGAAACCGGAGAACTGGTCCATATCGGAGCCTGCGTCACGCTCGGATACTGGAACGACGCGACGCGCACAGCCCAGCGCTATCGACCTTCGCCCGAACTGAAACCGGGCGGCGCACCACGAGATCGTGCGGTCTGGTCAGGTGATCTGGTACGGAGAGATGCGGAAGGATTCCTGTACTTCGTCGCGCGCAACGACGCGCAAATCAAGAGCTCCGGTTATCGCATTAGCCCTGAAGAGATCGAAGAAGTCGTTCATGACAGTGGCCTTGTCACGGAAGCGGTTGCCTTCGGCATCGCTGACGATGAACTCGGAGAAGCCGTCGTCTTGTTAGTCGTGCCGGCCGCCACGGGCTTCGATGCTCAAATGCTTCAGGTCTGGTGTGTGGAGCATCTGCCGCGCTACATGGTGCCGCATCGCATCGTGGTTCGCGAGACGGTTCCACGCAACCCCAACGGGAAATTCGATCGGGCCGCATTGCGCGCCGCCTTCTCGAGCCCTGACGCCACCGCCGAAGTGAGGCAATCATGAACGGACTGTTTGGCGAGCGCGACGGCGTCCTCACCGTCGGCGGCGTCGAGATCAGTCGTCTGGCCGATCGCGCAGGGCGCACACCGTTCTTCGCCTATGATCGGGCAACGCTCGACGAGCGAGTATGCACGCTGCGCGATACGCTGCCAGCTGGTATCGATTTACATTACTCGATCAAGGCCAACCCGATGGCCGCGGTCGTCCATCACCTCGCGCCACAGATGGACGGGTTCGACGTGGCATCGGCCAACGAGATGGCACTTGCGCTCAATGCGGGCATGCCCGCAGAACTGATCGGCTTCGCCGGCCCAGGCAAGAGCCGCGACGACTTGCGTCGCGCCGTCGCAAGCGGTGTCAACATTCACCTCGAATCGGTCACCCAGTTGCACCTCGTGACAGCACTCGGCTGGGAGCTCGGTGTGCAGCCGAAGGTCGCCATTCGAGTCAACCCGGACTTTCACGTCGATCACAGCGGCATGCGCATGGGTGGCGGGGCCACCCATTTTGGGCTCGATGCGGAGCAGGTGCCCGAGCTACTGCGCGAGCTCGATGCTAGAGAAGTGACGTTGGCCGGTTTTCACATTTTTTGGGGATCCCAGTGTCTGCACGCCCCGACCGTCATCGAGGCTCAACGGAAAAGCGCAGATCTCGTCGTGAGATTGGCCGCTGGCCGGTCGTCCGCTCCGCAATACGTGAACTTCGGAGGCGGTTTCGGCATCCCCTATTTCGCGGGGGAAACACCACTTGACCTCGCTGCGGTCGCCGATGCCATGCACGATTGGCTCGGCGTATTTCGCGGTCGTTTGCCGGACACACGCACGGTCCTGGAGCTTGGACGATATTTGGTCGGGGAAGCCGGCATCTACGTGTGCCGCATCATCGATCGCAAGGTATCCAGAGAACGAACGTTCCTGATTACCGATGGCGGCCTGCACCATCACCTGGCTGCATCCGGGAACTTCGGGCAGATCCTGCGCCGCAATTTTCCGGTCGCGATCGGGAATCGCCAGACGCAAGCCCCTACGGAGCGTTGCCACATCGTCGGATGCCTGTGCACGCCGCTTGACCGGATCGCCGATGACGCGCTGCTTCCCGAGGCATGCATTGGGGACCTTGTGGTCGTCTTCCAATCGGGCGCGTATGGGCGCTCGGCTAGCCCTGGAGACTTTCTCGGCCACCCGAATGCGATCGAGATGCTCGTCTGATCACCCTCGTTCTTTGTGGAGGAATGTGATGTTCTCTTCTGATTCCTTCCCGGCGGGGCCGGCCCCGGCGCCGTGGGCACTGACCGATGATCAACGCAACCTCTATATCGCGAGCCAACGCTTCGCACGCGACCGCCTGGAGCCGTTGCTTGCCGGTTCGCCCAGCGTCGCAGCCTGGCAAGAAACCGTCAGACTCGCAGCCGCAACACTCGACCTTGGAGCAATGGTCCTACCGGAGGAACACGGCGGCCTGGGAATCGATCTTCACGGTCTGGCACTTGTTGCCGAAGCGCTCGCCGCTGGACCGCTCGAGCATGCGTTGGAGTTGACGCTGACCGCACCCACGCTCATGGTGCTCCGGACGCACAATGCGCTCGGTCCGGTTCTGGCTCGGCCTATTCAAGCGTATTTCGATGGCACAACAGCGATCGCGTTGTCCGTGCCCGGCATCTACAACGCAACAATATGGCAACTTGGTCCACTGGGCGGCGCGGCGACACTCACCATGCGAATAGATGGCAAGCGGCGCCTCGTGCTCACCGAGCTCCCACCTCATCAGCGATCTTCGAGTTCCACTGGCATCGCCACGCTCGGCGCCCTCGTGTTGGAGCAATTACATTCTGACGAGGCCGCGGCCGAAACGCCGCTTGCCGTGATTGCGCGAGCCGGCAGCGGTAGCGCTCCTCCCGCGCAAATGTACCTGACGGAAATCGGCCTCTATCTCGCTGCACTCTTGACGGGCGCCATGCAACATAGCATCCGGTTCGCGTTCGATTACGCGGCAACTCGGCAAGCGTTCCGAAAGCCGTTGGAAAACCATCAACTCGTCGCGGCGCGATTGTCCGACATGCTAATCGCCGCCCATGGCACCCATCTTTTTCTGCAAACCGTCAGTGCAGCGCATCCGTCGTCGCCTGTCTCGCTGTTCCGTCAGTTACTACGACAAGTCGCGGCCGAATCGGTCAACGTCAGTCGTGAATTCGTTCAACTTTGCGGCGGCCACGGTTACGTTGAAGGTCTACCGCCGGCAGCCCGCTTCCAGACCATCCATTGGTTTGCTCAGATCCTGCTGCGCGTCGATACGGCGCTCGGCTGGCTCTCGGAACCGCGGGACGCGAATGGGGAGATCGACGTATGAATGGCTGCGCTCCTACGGAGGGCACGTGGCAGCCCTCAATGAATAACGCCGCATCACGCGCAACGTCCGGAACTTGCTGGTTACGCGAACCGGGGCCGAACGACATCGACGACATCGTCGCCTGGCTCGCCCAGCCGATCATCAGTCAGTGGTTCGACTTCGGGCTCGGTCGCCAAGCCCTACCCGCATTGGCGGTGCAAGCGATGGTCCATAGTAGACAGCATCGAATACGTGTATTTGGTTCGGCCGGCTATACCGTGCCGAGCGGCGTGGTCGCCGTCAGTGATGTCACACATCGCTTCGAGACGGGTTCATTCTGGATCCTTCGCGACCGGTTGCGGCCAATCTGCGTCGATATGGCTTACAACGCCGCGACACACCTCCTTCAAGAAGCATTCGTCCGTGATCGGCTGCGCTGCATCACTGCATGGGCTGTCGACTGCAACGTTCCGTCGCAACGTCTGCTCGCGCGCTTGGGTTTTCGTCTGATTGGACTGCAACGGGACTGTCATCGCGTCGATGGCACGCGCGTCGGGCGGCTCCTTTATGACCTGCTGCCCGAGGACCTCGTGCTACCACGTGCACCATGAATACTCCCGTGATCACGGCACTTGCCAGCTATGTGCCGCGCACAGTGGCTGTACCTCGTGGGCGTGGAATCGAGCCGATGCGTGGTGCTCCGATACGGTCCGGTTGGCACGCTTGGGTCGAATCGTGGCAAGCGGATTACGCCCATCACCTCGCAGAAAAAGCGGATGCAACCAGACGCGCTGCAGTTAACGCAGCAGCGGACGAAATTCATTGTGTGCCTGTTGAGCGCGATACCGATCTATCCGGGCTCGCCGCGAAAGTGGCACAGCCAATATGTGCGGCGCGGCCAGCCAATGCAGCGCCGATCGATATTGCCATGTTCTGCCATAGTAGCCTCAACGAGCATGTATCCACAACGACTGCTGGACGTTTGCGCGCAGTAATCGGCGCGCCGTGCTTCCCGTTCGCCGTCTCCCAACAGCAAGGAGCCTCCACGTTCACGGCGCTGCAGCTGGCCAGCGATCTGCTGATTGCGGAGCCCGATATCCGCACCATCTTGATCGTCGCTGCAGAAAAGTGGTGTTTACCGTTTTCGCGATGGACTGACCAGGGAATCGTACAGGGCGATGCAGCCGGCGCCATCCTGGTGGAGCGCTCCGGACCTGCGTCTTGTGGACTGCTGGTGATCGACGCGCGCGCCAGCCGCCTCCACCGGATCGCGACACCCGCCCAGCGCTCAAGCCAAGATATCCACACAGATTGGGTTCGAGCGCTGCGATCGATGATCGACGCGATACTGCTCCGACACGCGCTTCAACCCAACGACGTTGGCACCGTAGTAGGAGCAGGAATAGATCCGCCACTTGATGAAGCTATTTGCCGACATCTCGGTCGCCGTCTCATTGAATTTTCCGACCAACGTCGCGCCAATCTAGGCGCAGCCGAACCTATCGTGCAGCTCGCCAATGTACTCGAATCTCACGCCCTGCCAGTGTGCGAGCGAATCCTGACGTGGGGCGTCGGCCTAGGCGGCTTCGTCGGTTGCGCATTGTTCGAATCACATGGCAGGCCGCTCGTATATCTCAACCCGCCATGAACGTATCCATCGGAATCGTCCATACCGCATACTACTTGCCTGAGCCCGGCGATGACGTTCGCAGCTGGGGCCAACGAACGAAACACTCCGCCGAGACCATCAAACGCCTCGAAGATGCGGGGGTGTGCTCGTTCTATGACGCCAGGGGACAGACTGCCCTTTCTCTAGCCGCTAATGCCATCAAATCGCTCGTTCATGCGACCCAGCTTGCGCCTGACACGATCGACTTTCTCGTCTACGTTCACACGCTTCAGGGCAGCGTCGCCCCACCGCCGCTGTCGTTGCCTCGTCTGCTATGCGATCACTTTAATTTCGAGCAGGCGGAGGCATTCTCGTTTGCACAACAGCATTGCGCCTCATCACTGGGTGCGCTACGAATCATTCGCGCGATGTTTGCCGCCCGTCCGGCCATCAACCGCGGCCTGCTGGTCGGCGCCGACGTCATGCCCCTCGCAAGCGACCGGTCAATAGCCGGGGCCGGATTGCTCAGCGACGGCGCATGTGCTGTGCTCGTCGAACGCGATGCTTCTGTCAATCGCTTGGTCTCCCTGGCGTTTCACGCAAGTGGAGAAGGTTGGCGTGGCACACTCGAAGAAGATGAATCGCGTTTCGCAGCTCAGTACTTCTTTGCGACGCGTAGACTCGCGACGCAAACGAGCGCCGAAGCAAAAGTGCCACCGGCCGAGATTCAGCGCATCTTGCCTTCCCATCTGGATTTACCAACCTGGCGCCGAATCGTTGCATCGCTTGGTCTTCCAGCACGATGCCTGTTTACCGACAACTTCGCCCGCATCGCGCATGTAACGGTCAGCGATCCATTCATCAATCTCGTCGACTGCGACGATCTGGTTCCCGGTAAGCCTTTCCTACTATGCGCTCGTGGAGTGGGAGGATTTTCCGCAGCGGCGCTCTTCATTCGCTAACAGGATCGTCGAATACAGGAAATTTCGCCGATGGCGCGGTACGTAATCGCGAAATACGTCGCGATATCGCCCCTGTTACTGAAAGGGATTTTAAGAATAAAACGCGCATTAAATTATTACAAACTATTAGATGACATTCCGAAACATTCCATTAATATACACACTAGCTACGCGCCCGACGTCCATCACGACGTAACCTCCGGCGTCCGCCATAGCATAGCGGGTGCTCGGGCATTCAGCGCCCCACTACCATACTATTTGTCTGAATCGCTGCCAGAGTGCGAGCGCCCTGCTCCAGCATTTCTCTTGAATGCACTAGGTAATAAGCGAGGTAGGAGACATGAGAACGCGATTTCGGCGTCGTGCAAACAAAAAGTTGTTCAAGCCACCACCATGGAATGTTACATTAATCACCCGAATGGCGCCAATCCTAGCACTCTTTGCCAATGCAACAGATATTCCTTCCCTTTCTGACTTGCTTGGCAATGCGGTGCTTCCACTCGGTTTTCCATGTTACGCCGTCACGCGGGTCTCTCTGACTTGCATTCGCTCTCGACCCAGCATGTCCATGGAAGCAATTTGCTCGCATTATCCCAATAACTGGGTGCAGCACTATCTACAGCACGACTACGGTCTCGTCGATCCTGTACATCGCGCGGCTTTTACTTCCTCCGGACCTTATCGCTGGGGTGATATTACCGACTTGAACCACGCTGAACGACATGTGCTGGCGGAAGCATGCGACGCCGGGCTCAAAAATGGGCTTAGTATTCCAATTCGCGAGATCGGAGGCAGTGTTTTGCTCATCAATCTGTCAGGCCGGTCATCCCCTATCAATGCAGAGACGAGCCGGCAGCTCGCGAGCGTAATCAGCACTCTATTTCGTTTGGAGCTGGATCGGTTCGCCCCTCCCCGCCCGAAGGTACTCGTTGAGCTATCTCCACGTCAGCGTGAGTGCCTTACATGGGTCGCACAAGGAAAGACATCGCCGGACATCTCCCTGATTCTTGGAGTATCCCGCCATACAGTCGAATACCACATCGCTGAAGCAATGAAGGTCCTGAACGTAAATAGCAGAATAGCAGCCGCCGTCATTGCCGCCCATTACGGCCTACTTGATTATCCCCTTATTTCATACAAAAAATTTCCCGAAGAATGAGCGGGCATGCTACCGGTATGATTTAACCACGCCCACAGATCTCTCAAATCCCATATATTGAATAATTCTGGATCAGCTGGAGATCTTCAATCTTGCACTGATAATGCGCGGCCAATATTCATTTTGGCCCTCCTCCCTACCTAACTAGTTCCAGCTGTCGCTCGGACTTGATAGGGTGGCGCCCATCAATAAGCGATGGAGAACGCAAATGCCACTCATTATCGCCGGTAGATTAATCGACTTGCCACTTGAGCTTCGCGAAGGACTCGGCACGTTCCGATATGACGTGTTCGTCCGCCGCCTCGGCTGGCCGTTGCCCGATATTAAGGAAAATGAAACCATCGAGTGGGACCACTTCGATGGCGAAAACACCGTTCAGATTGTCGCCCTCACTTCCGAACGACAGATATGTGGTTGCGCACGCCTCATGCCAACTACCGCTCCGTACCTGCTCCGCGAACTGCTTCCTCGATCGTCGAACCTCGACCTTCCCTCCTCCCCCACCGTATGGGAACTATCGCGGTTCGCCGCCCCGGGCATGCAACTCTTTCCCTATGTCATGGCCGTCGCTGCATCGCTCGGCGCGAATCGCATCATCGGTGTCGTCACCCACGCCATTGCACGACTGTACCGCCGCTTTGGCCTTGATCTGCAATATATTGGACCGCACCAGGACACAGCTACCGCTCCGTTCCTGACCTGTGCGATTGATCTCACCCCCGCCACGTTCGCCAGCCTTGGAGCCAACCTGGACAATCTCCGATCGTCAATCACATGGCACCAGTCGCTCACACCGAATGTTCCGGGCTCGCTGAGGACGCGGCCATGCGCTAGTCGTTGGTCAACAGACATGCGATAGCCATTCTTCCCGGCAGGGGCTGTCGCGTTCCGCCGAGATTGGCACTCGGCAGCCAAGGCCACGACTAAGATGCGGATCGCCGGCGGTGGTGTCGATTATCCGCATCCTTTACCCAATCTGGCCGGATGGCGGATGCGTAGGCCTGACCGGTGCGCGAACCTTCGCCGCTTGCCTGTGCGCGCAGTCCTAGACGTTCGTCAATCGCATGAGCGACAGTCGAAGATTTTGGCAGGCGGCCGTCATCACAGTCCGCCCAGAACACATGCATTGCGTCGAACAACACTGAGAGGATCACGGTCAGGTAAGGCAGCCGAACGACTACACCGCCTCCCATTGAGTCTCCATCAGCAGGACCATAGTGCTCACTCGGCATGTCGGCCGGCAGATCGATCCGTAGCGCATCGAGTTCACGCTGCAATCGCTCTTCAACGCAATAGTGCGCAGTCGCCGAGTTCGCCAGAGCCTTGCCAAGCTCACTCAGCTTCTCGTCCTTCAGTTGAATACATCTTGTGAGACGACGAATCTGCGCTTCGGCGCGTTGCAAACGAATCTTCAAAGCCTCGCAATCGCAGGCTGGCGCCAAGCATTCATTTGAATCAATAGATCGCCAAACACTATCGCGTTGCTCCATAGCAGACCTCGCCTCGAACGTGGCGATATGTACTCCACACACCGCGAGAAATCGGACCACCGATGCACCGATCTGACCGGACCGGCCGAAATCGGTGCGTCTTTTTTCGTTCCTTCACGCAGCAGTGTCAACTGTGAAGATTTGGGGGGACACCAATCAGCAATCAGCGCGTCTGCCTAGTTTGAGCTCTATCAAAAACACGAAACATCGAACCACAACATCGGCACAGACTTTGCCTGTCAGTTGCACGAGATTACGCGCGTCCTCAAAAAAATAACGCGGCTTGTCTGAAGTTTTGCGCTTTGGTAGACCTTCTCGATCACACAATAGGTGTCCTCATTGTGCCGCCGACGCAATCCAATATCCAAACCCCGTGCCCTGGCGGATCAGAGCGGTTGACTGTACGTGGTGGTACCCGACGTGCAACCACCCGCCAATTCGCTGATGATCGACGGCAATTTGCATACCCAAACGCGATAGTCCGATGTACGGCTTCGATTCACAACCAAATTCGTGGCCTCGGAGGCGATAAATGATCGACTCCTGGACAAAACGATGAGAAAATCGCGCAATCGTTCCGATTGCGCTGCCGACAATGGCATGCCGCAGACATGATGCGTCGCACCGAAGTGGACTCCTCGAAGCGACCATTTCAATACTGTTTCTTTTAACCACGTGGAGTGAAGAATGGCCACCTATCAAGAGTTGAAAGCCAAGGCTGATGCACTGCTCGTGCAGGCGGAAGAAGCTCGGCAGGCCGAACTAGAGACCGTGCTCGAAGAAGTTCGCGCCCGTATTCAAGAGTATGGTCTCACGCCGGAACAGGTCTTCGGCCGTAAGCGCACACGTAGCGCGAATGGTAGCCAGCCCGCGACGCCGAAGTATCAGGATCCGAAAACCGGCAAGACGTGGAGCGGGCGTGGCCGCGAACCGTCATGGATCAAGGGTAAGAAACGTGATCGCTTCTTGATCGCTGAATGATCACCGCAGCGTAGCGATCGGTAGCCCTACGGACACTCTCTGGGCTTGCAGTTTCACGCTGCAGGCCCATTGAATCTGTATCAAGCCGCGCCGGCCCAAGCGATTCAGATCCGCCTTAGCTGCCGCGATGTTGGAGACACTCCGCGCTCCTTTGGAATCCGTGCCGTTCGTCTCCGCAGCGACTAAATTTCACACATAGCGGTGATACCGCAAGATGTCGATGAATTCGGCCTGCATTGCATCAGGATCAAACGACATACCGACGACACAGCCTCGCACTCGCGATACCGGGCACGTGCAAATCCACCCGGCCCACAGCACCATTTCCAGAACAGAAGCAGCGTCGATTTAGGATGCGAACGTTTGCGGCATGACCGGTGCCATTGACTCTTCAAGCTTGCGGCCACTTGAACAGTACGTGCCCCAGTCTTTCATCATGAGCCGTCGTCTTTCAAGCTGATCGCGACGCCGATAAGCCGCTATCGTCTGCGAAGTAATGACATGTGCCAAGGCTTCCTCTGCCAAAGAATCCGGATAGTCGGTACATTCGGCGACCCAGTCACGAAATGTCGATCGGAAACCGTGCACAGTAATGCCGGAATGCGACATGCGTTTCAACAGAGACAGCATGGCCATGCTCGACAACGGTCACCCTTCCGTGCAACCGGGAAACAAATATCCATACTTCGCCTTAGGCAACGCAATGCGTACGATCTCGGCAGCCCGCTTGCAAAGCGGCACACGCAGTGATCGACCGCTTTTCGTACGATCGCCCGGGATAGTCCAGACACGACTGTCAAGATCAAACTCCTCAACCCGTGCGAAACGTACCTCATTCGTACGAGTCGCCGTGAGGATAAGCAGGTGCAGCACCCGCGCCGCGGACGAAGCTCCAGTTCACGGACAAACGCCGGGAGGTCTTCCCAAGGCAGGGCTGGATGATGCTTTACTTGTGAGCGTTTCTTCGAGCGCGGCAACACCAGTTGCAGATGGTCCGCGTACCGTGCGGGATTGCTGCCAATGCGATGACCCAACACCGTCTCTGCGTCGAGGATCGCCTTGATGCGGCCGCGCACACGCCGCGCCGTCTCCGCCTTTTTTGTCCAGATCGGCTGAAGGATCCGCACGATCATCGCCGTGTCGATATCGCGCACCCGGACGTCACCGATCACCGGATATGCGTAGGTTTTGAGCGTGTTGCTCCATTGCTGGACGTGCTTGCGATTTCGCCACTGTGGTTCGCACGCGGATAAACGCGTCCGTTGCTTCACGAAACGTCACGTTTGCATCCGGCGATATGTCGAGCAACTGTCTGCGCTGCTGCTGCTCGCGTCGGGCAAAGATGGGATCGATTAGATCTCTGACCATGTCACGATATCCAACAGCCAGTTTCCGCGCCTGGCCCAGAGAAACGCGCGAGAGCGGACCAAGCCCCATCTCACGCACACGGCCGTTCAGTTTGAACCGAAACACCCACGAGCGCGCACCGCTGTCCGCGATCTGCATATACAGGCCACCGCCATCCGAGTAATGGCCCGGCGTCACCTCTTTTGCGACCCGCAGTGCGCTGAGTCGATGCAACTGTCGTCCTGCCATGCCGCCCTCCTTTCCTACCCACAAAACCCATGTCGCTACCCATGTTTCGTGAGGAAATTGTGGGGGACGCGGCCGGACGTCGCAAGCATGCCGTTACCCACAAAACTCTGCAAAATCATGGGCTTGCGGGACTTTCAGAGGAAGTTCAAGGAACGCCGCGGAAGCCCGGCATGGCGGAAGGCAGCCGGAGGCTTACCCTTCGCATCACCCTCAACTACTAACCGATAACGCGACCTGCTTATCAAGCGAGTCCGATGAGAGTGTTAATTATGTAAAATTGCAGCTTCAAGCATAGGTAGTATCGTTGCGATCGTCATGTAGTTTCGCAGTGAGAAAAATTGCCTGGGCTAGATCGACGCCGCAAGGACCGCGCTGGGCTTTTTTCTACGGTTTCGCTTCCTTCCGCAACCAATCACGAAAGGCCACGAGTTTCGCCAGGCCGGAACACTCGTCGCGATACACGATGTAATAGGCCAACGGCGACGCGTACGTGATTTCCGGAAAGAGTCGCACCAGACGCCCGGCTGCCAGATCGTCGCGCGCCATGACGCTACGCGCGAGCGCGACGCCGTGCCCGTCGATGGCGGCCTGCAAAACCGCCGCGGAATTGTTGATCTGCATCCCACGCCCGGTAGCGGCATCCGCTACACCAGCCTTGCGCAGCCACGTATCCCAGGCGGGAAAGCCCGTGCGGCTATCCATCGACAGGTCGTGGATAAGCGTCTCTCGAGCCAGATCAGAAGGCTTTTGCAGACGCGGACGTCCGCGCAACAGCCCCGGCGAGCACACGGGATAAACATCTTCGTCCATTAACTTGTCCGCGACGAGCCCCGGCCAGTTGCCCGTTCCATAGCGCACACCGATATCGATCTGCTGGGTAACGAAATCCACTGGCTTGAGGTTGGTATCCAGTCGCACGTCCGTATCGGGCCACGCGTTCTGAAAGCTTTCGATCCGGGGCAACAACCACTTGGCCGCAAAGGCCGGGCTGACCGCGACGGTGAGCACTCCGCTCGTGGATCCCTCCTTGAGCCGTTCGAGACCGACCGTCAGCCTGTCGAAGCCTGCGCGAATATCCGGCAGCGCGCGCTCGGCGGCCTCGGTCGGCACGAGACGGAGACGCCCGCTGGCACCGCGATGGAACAGCGGCGTCCCCAGCCATTCCTCTAGCGCGCGGACGAGCTGACCGACAGCCGCAGGCGTCACATGAAGCTCGGCGGCGGCTGCCGAAAAGCTCCGATGACGGGCACTGGCCTCAAATGCACGCAACGCATTCAGGTGAACGGGTGACTTCATGACGACAAAGATTTTCTTTCAATGAAGAACACTTTATCTCGTTTGCCGCCGAAAGTGAAACGGCGAAAAATTCACCATGTACCGGCCGCTACCACTACTCGGTGTTGGACTCGCAGCGCGATCCATTCGGGGGGCCGCCTTCATCAATAGCTTTTCTTCTACACGGAATTCATCATGAGCAATCAATTCAAGGGCAAGAAGCTGCTGGTCATCGGCGGGACCAGTGGAATGGGGCTGCAGACGGCCCGCCTGGTTCTCGCCGAAGGCGGTAGCGCAGTCATCGTCGGGCATCGGGCCGACAAGGCCGAGGCGGCGCACAAGGAATTGGCTGCGCTCGGTCCGGTCGTGGCGTTGACGGCGGATCTGTCCAGCGACGATGGCCTCGCAGCGCTGCTCCAGACCCTCGACGCGCAACATCCGGACATCGACCTGCTGGTCAACGCCGCGGGCGTGTTCTTCCCGAAGCCGTTCCTCGAGCATCGCGACGCTGACTACGACCAGTACATGAAGCTGAACAAGGCGTTCTTCTTCATCACGCAGAAAATCGCCGCCAATCTGGTCGCCAGCGGTCGCCCCGGCGCGATCGTCAATATCGGCTCGATGTGGGCGAAGCAGGCGATCGCCGCAACGCCTTCTTCGGCGTACTCGATGGCGAAGGCCGGCCTGCACTCGCTGACGCAGCATCTGGCCATGGAACTGGCCCCGAAGCACATTCGCGTCAATGCGGTGTCGCCGGCCGTCGTCCAGACGCCGATCTACGAAGGCTTCATCCCGAAGGCCGACGTGCACGACGCGTTGCAGGGCTTCAACAGCTTCCACCCGATCGGCCGGGTCGGTACGCCGCAAGACGTGGCGGAAGTCGTCGCGTTCCTGCTGTCGGACAAGGCGAGCTGGGTCACCGGCGCGATCTGGGACGTGGACGGCGGCGTGATGGCCGGCCGCAACTGATGGACAGCGGGCAGCAGCACGACATGCTCGCCTGCCCCGTTCGAACCGGATCGTCGACCCATGACGGATCGATGGCCGGAACCCCGCTGCACCTTCCCGCTCGATGAGGAGAAACGACATGGTTTATTTGCAGATCACGCTCAGGATTACCGACGCCAACCGCGCTGCCGCAGCCGAGATCTACTGGCGCTACAAAACGCCATTCCTCAACACCGTCGCCGGTGCGCAATCGAAGGCACTGCTCGTGCGCGATGAAGACGTGCAGGTGCTGCACGGCTTCGACAGCACGGAGCACGCGAACGCCTACCTGCAAAGCGAACTGTTCACCGCCGACGTGGTGGCCGGCCTCCAACCGCTGCTGGATGCCGCGCCCGACGTGCGCATCTACCAGGTCGCCTGATCACGCGGCCGGATGCCATCCCGCACCCGGCCAATATTTATATGGATACCTTAACATGATGAACGACTGGAACGCCTACCGTACTGCCCTGCTGGAGCGCGTCGGTGACTATGCGAAACACAGCCCCGACGTGGTGCGCGGCCTGACGGCGATCGACGGTGCCGCCGCGAAAACGGGCCATCTGGATCCCAAGATCCACGAACTGATCGCCCTCGCCGTGGCCGTAACCACCCGCTGCGACGGCTGCATTTCCGTGCACACCCAAAAGGCCGTCGAGCACGGCGCAACGCTGGGGGAAATCTCCGAAGCGCTAGGCGTCGCGATCGCGCTGAACGCAGGGGCCGCGCTGACCTACTCGGCGCGCGTCATCGAAGCCCACGCCCAACTGTCCAGTCAGTAATTCGCATCGAGCTCGGCCGGCTGTCGATTCCCGGTCGGCCAGCCGCGTGCCCATCAAGCCCAGGAACAACACCCATGCTCGTCAACGCAGATTTCTCGCGGCGCGTCGTCGTCGCATCGCACCAGTATCGATGGGTGGCCTCCCCGCAGGCCGGCGTCGAGCGCGTGATGCTGGATCGGCTGGGTGGGGAGCAAGCCCGCGCCACCAGTATCGTCCGATATGCGCCCGCTTCCTGCTTCCCGTCTCACCTGCATCCCGAGGGCGAGGAGATTCTTGTGCTGTCCGGCACCTTCTCGGAAGATGGCGTGCACTATCCGGCAGGCTGGTATCTGCGGAATCCGCCCGGCTCCAGCCACCGCCCTTCCAGCCGCGAGGGCGCCATCATCTTCGTCAAGCTCCGGCAGATGCGCCCGGGCGAGCACCAGCGGGTACGCGTCGATACCAACGACCCGGCGGCCTGGCAGCGGCGCGACGGTCGCGAAACCTGCCCGTTGTTCGTGAACGATGTCGAACACGTTTGCCTGCAACGGCTGGCGCCGCGCGAAGCACTGTTCTCCGCGCCGACAGACAGCGCCGAAATGCTCGTCCTGGCCGGAGCGGTCAAGGACGAAGCCCGGTCCCACGGACACGGCAGCTGGATGCGTTTGCCGAAGGGCGAATATCCGGAGATCGTCGCCGGGGAGAACGGAGCCACCGTCTATCTCAAGACCAGCCGCCCCGCCGGCATGACGGTGGAGGCGTAGCCATGCAGACGGCACGCATCGCCATCGTCGGCGCGGGCCTGAGCGGCCTGTACGCAGCCTTCCTGCTGGAGCAGCGAGGCATCAACGACTACGTGCTGCTCGAGGCACGCGATGTTCCGGGCGGCCGCATCGCATCCGTTTCACGGCACGCGGCCTATGGCACTGCGACTTCGGCGGACGACATCGATCGCTTCGATCTGGGCCCGACGTGGTTCTGGCCACACCTGCAGCCCCAGTTGGACCGGCTGATCCGCGATCTGGGTCTGCAGTGCTTCGAGCAATACGAAGCGGGCGACATGATGATCGAGCGCTCGCCGGATGCGCCGGCCGTGCGCATGCCGGGTTACGCCAGCGCACCGGCGTCGATGCGCGTGGCAGGCGGCATGAGCGCGCTGATCGATGCGCTGCGCGGCCGTCTGGACGCACGCCGTGTCGTCACCGGTCAGATCGTGCGGCGCATCCGCATCGTCGACGCCCATGTGGAACTGGAAAGCGAAAGCGTCGCCGCTGGCGTCACAACCTGGCGCGTCGAACACGTGCTGCTGGCCATCCCGCCGCGACTGGCGGAGGAGCGCATCGCATTCTTCCCGCCATTGCCGACGGCACTGGCCCGGCAATGGCGCGGCACGACCACCTGGATGGCGCCGCATGCCAAGTACGTCGCCATCTACGACACGCCGTTCTGGCGCGAACAGGGACTGTCCGGCGAGGCCCGAAGCGCACGCGGGCCACTGTGCGAGATCCACGACGCGTCCATGCCGGGCGGCAGCGCCGCACTGTTCGGCTTCTTCGGCATTCCCGCACACGTTCGCAAGGACGTGCACGACGACGTGCTGCGCGCACATTGCCGCGCACAGCTGGTGCGCCTGTTCGGTGCGAACGCTGCGACGCCCGAAGCCGAGGTCATCAAGGATTGGGCGCAGGACGCCTTCACGGCCACGGCCGCCGATCTCGACGACAACGGCCACCACGCGCAAGCCCCTGCCGCCACTGCGTCGTCCGGCCCCTGGCACCGACGCGTGACCGGCATCGCGAGCGAATGGTCACGACCGTTTCCGGGCTATGTCGCCGGCGCGATCGAAGCGGCGCACGCGGGTGTGCAGGCCTTGCCTGAATCGGGCGAATGACGATGCATCGCTGCGGCCCATCGGGTTCCATTCACGACTCTGGAGAAACCCTCATGAAAAACCACTACCGGGCCATGCAGGTCACCCGCCCCGGCGTTCTCGAACTGGTGGAGCGCGAGACGCCCACGCCGTCAGCCGGCGAGGTGCTGATTGCGGTCGAGGCTTGCGGGATATGCGGTGCGGACGCCGCCGACATCGAACGCGCCGATCCGGCCTTGCAACCGCCACGCGTTCCCGGTCACGAGATCGTGGGACGGATCGCCGCGCTCGGTGCCGGTGTGCCGTCGCGCTGGCAGATCGGGCAGCGCGTCGGGGTCGGCCGTCTTGGCGGCTACTGCAACGAATGCGCTCAATGTCGCCAGGGACACTTTCAGCTTTGCCGCAACCAGCCGGTCGTCGGCGCAACTTGCGATGGCGGTTACGCCGAGATGATGCTCGCCCGCAGCACGGCGCTCGTCTCGATCCCCGACGAGCTCGGCGCGACAGAAGCCGCCCCGCTGCTTTGCGCCGGGATCGCGACCTTCAACGCGCTCAAGAAGTGCGGTGCCGAAGCGGGCGATGTCGTGGCCATTCTCGGCGTCGGCGGCCTCGGGCACATGGCGTTGCAGTATGCGCGCCACATGGGTTTCAAGGTCGTCGCCATCGGCCGTCGCGGCGAGGTCGCCGCGGATGCGCTCGCGTTGGGCGCACACGTCTACATCGATACCAACCAGGAGCATGCCGCCACCCGGCTGCAAAGCATGGGCGGCGCGCGCGCCATCCTGACCACCATCGGCAACGCCGACGCGGTATCCGGATTGCTGGACGGCCTGGCCCCTGCCGGCCGGCTCGTCGTGCTCGGTGTGACCCGAGACCCGCTGTCCGTCTCGTCCGGCCAACTGGTCGTCGGCGAGCGGACGATACAGGGATCGATTACCGGCTCGCCGTACGAGAGCGAGAAAACGCTCGATTTCAGTGTGCTCACGGGGATCCGCCCGATGATGGAAGTCATGCCGCTGGAGCAGGCCAACGAGGCCTATCGAAGAATGAAATCGGGCGACGTCAGATTCCGCATGGTGCTCACGATGAACCATGAGTCTTCCGATGAAACAAGCGATGGCCCGCTGCGGGAACAGGCATGGCACGCCCAGGACAGGTGACAATTCCGGCGTCGCATTTCGGCATGGTGCTGGGCCTGGCCGGCCTCGGGCAGGCCTGGCGCGTCGCCGCGCTGCTATGGCCCCTGCCGCCGCTCGTGGGCGAAACGATTCTGGCAGTGGCGGGATTGAGCTGGGCCATCCTGATCGCCGGCTACGCGTGGCAAGCCGTGCGTCGCTTCGAGCAAGTGCAGGCCGAATGCCTGCATCCCGTTCAGGGCGGCACACCGGCGTTGGTGTCCGCAGCCACTTCGCTCGTTGCGATGGCGGTCCAGCCATATTCGATCACCATCGCGTGGATGCTGTGCGTCGTCAGCATCGCGTGGCACCTGGGGTTCAGCCTGTGGCACACGGGCACGCTCTGGCAAGGCGGGCGGAATGCGCAGGACACGCTGCCGACCGTATATCTGCCGACCGTCGCAGGCAACTTCACCAGTGCGGCCGTACTCGGCACGCTGGGTCACCCGGACTGGGGGTGGCTGTTTCTGGGTGCCGGCCTGTTCTCGTGGGTGGCGCTCGAGTCGCTGGTCATACAGCGGCTGTGGCACCCGACGACGGTGCCGGCATCGCAACGCCCGTTGATCGGCATCCAGCTCGCACCGCCGACCGTGTGCGCGATGGCCTGGCTGACCTTGTCGCCCGGCAGCGCGGATCACTGGATTCTCATGCTGTGGGGCTACGGCCTCTTTCAGTTGCTGCTTGGCCTGCGGCTCGCCGCGTGGCTGCGCGCGCAACCGTTCGTCCCTGCGTACTGGGCCTATACGTTCGGCGTCGACGCCGCGTCGGTGACCAGCCTGAAACTGGCCCACGCGGGTGTGGGGTCAGCCCAGGCATTGGCCCTGCCCGTATTCGTCGGTGCGAATCTGTTGATCGGATATCTCGTCATCCGGACGGCCACCCTCTTCATCGGGAAGCTTGCGTCACGGCAGGTGCGTGTGTCGCCCCCAGGAACGCACGACTGACCCGACCGCGGATTCCGAATGCGCACGCCGCATCGGGCGCCCCTGACCTCGACTGGTTAGCGGAGCATCGACAAATCGGCATGCCGCGTCGCGTTTTTTATGCTTGTCCATTCGTCGATACAGGTTGACAACCGATCGACATACAACGCACCCGCCCGGCGATACATTTCCTGTTCGATTATTCCGTTGGTTTTCCTGAGAGAGGAGAAGTCCCGAATGTTCATCGGCTTCATTCCGGTGCTGTTCGCGTTCGCCGCGGCACTGGCATCGCTGCGCAACCTGGCTGCCGCCCGGCTCCTGTGGTCGACGAGCGCGTTACTTGTCGTCGTGTGGACCGTTCATCACGGCAGCCATCACATGAAGGACCTGATGACGCTGGGGTCGTGGTAATGAAGCTCGAACCACGACACCTCGAAGAACTCGATACCGCCGCGCTGCTCGGCATCGCCATCACGCTGCTCGCCGCCTTCTACTTCCAGCTGGCGATGGGCGAACTCCCGTGCGCGTTCTGCAACCTGATCCGGGTCGGCTTTATGCTCCTCGGCAGCGGGCTGCTGCTGAACCTGCGTTTCGGCACCCAGGCCTGGAACTACCTGCTCAGTGCCTTCGGCGCACTGATCGGCAGCCTGATCAGCCTCCTGTTCATGTTCGCCAAGGCACCCGCCCATACGGTCCCGACGGGCTCGGCGATTCTCGGCCTGCACATGTACACGTGGACTTACATGATCTTCACGGCCGCGATCGTCTATTGCGTGCTGATGCTGTGCCTGCATGCACAGGCTCGCACGACATCGGCCGCGGGTACGTCGCAGCGTCCACATCCGGCCATTCGCTCGTTCGCCATGGTGCTGTTCATCGCGCTGGTGGGCGCCAATCTCGTCTCGGCCTTCCTGCAGAACGGCTTCCATTCGTTCAAGGCTGGCGGGCAAAAGCACTACGAGATGCTCTACGACGGCGACGTCATGAAACCCTGACACCGGTCGGGGCCAGGCGCCCGTGCCGCGTGACGGTCGGGCGTCCCCTCTTTCGACGGTATCGCAACGACAATTCCACTGGAGATGAAGATGGCGGAAACAAGAGTCGTCCCCTGGCGGGACGGAGAACCGGCCCCCGAAGCATTGCTTGCCGCGATGCGCGCGCGTCGTCCGGGCGGCGAACTGATCGGCATCGACCGCATCCTGCTCAGGAGCGAGCCGCTGGCGACGGGATGGAACGAACTGCTGCGCCGGGTGCGCGCCGATTTCAGCCTGCCGCTCGTGCACCGTGAACTGATCATGCTGCGTGTGGCCGTGCTCAACGGTGCGGCGTTCGAATGGGACGTTCACTACCCGGCCTATCTGGCGGCAGGCGGCACGCACGCGCAGGGCGAAGCGATGAAGGCTGTCGAGATGGACAGCCGGCTGTTCAGTGACGCGGAATGCGCGCTGATTCGTCTGACCGATCAGTCGACCCGGCAGGTGCGCGTCGATGCCGATGTGATCGCCGAACTGAAGTCGCATTTCGGTGAGAAGGAGACGGTCGAGGCTGTCGCCACGGCGGCCGCCTACAACATGGTCTCGCGCTTTCTCGTGGCACTGGGGATCTGACGCGCGTCGCGAACCCGCATCCATGAGCCGGGCTCACTGCTCCATGAGGAGATACCATTGTTGCTCATTATTTCGCGCTGCTACTCTATTCGCCATACGTGGTCACGCCACCGGCGTGCCGTTTTATCGTGAATGGAAGGGAACGTGAAGTCTCATTCTGAATTTCCTGCCGGCGGGGGCGCGGCAGACACGACCGCCTCGATCTTCGACGAGGTCATCGACCGAAAATCATCGAACTCGCTGAAGTGGGCGTTCGGCGCCAGGCTGCTGTCACCCGACGAGCAGGCTGCCGACCCGTTGCCGATGTGGGTCGCCGACATGGATTTCCGCGCGCCGCGCCCAGTCATCGATGCGCTGCACGATGCGGTCGAATACGGCGTCTTCGGCTATTCGTGCGGCGCGACTACAAGCTATGTCAAGGCCGTCGTCGATTGGCAGGCGCGTCGCTTCAGCTGGGAAGTCGATCGTTCCTGGGTGATGCAGGCGAGCGGCATCATTACCGCGTTGAAGACAGCGATCCAGGCCTTCTCGTCGCCCGGCGATACGATCCTGATCCAGCCGCCCGTGTACGCGCATTTCCACGATGATGTCCTGCTGAACGGGCGGCACCTCGCCTTCGCCCCGCTCGAGCGCGCCGGCACCGCCTATCGTTTCGACCCGCGCGCATTCGAAGCGGCGATACGTGACAACACGCGGCTCTTCATCCTCAGCAACCCGCACAATCCGACCGGCAACGTGTGGACCGAGGGCGAGCTGCGAACGATGGGCGAAATTTGCGCACGCCATGGTGTGATCGTCATCGCCGACGAGATCCACCAGGACCTGATCCTCAATCCGGCCAAAAAGCACGTCCCGTTCGCATCGCTCGGCGAACCGTTCGCGCGCAACAGCATCACCTGCACCGCGCCGAGCAAGACCTTCAACCTGCCCGGACTGCAGAGCGCGAACCTGTTCGTGCCGGACCGGCGCATGCGCGACCAGTTGCGGCGACAGTTCGACCGGAACATGTACCAGTCGGTCAACACGCTCGGCATGGTGGCCGCCGAAGCCGCGTATACCCACGGCGAGTCGTGGCTCGACGCGCTGCTGATCTACCTGCGTGGCAATCACGCCCATTTCCGCGACGCGATCCACGGCATCACGTCGCGAATCGAGGTCTTGCCGGCCGATTCGCTCTATCTCGCCTGGATGGATTGCCGCGGGCTCGGCATGGACCCCGACGTACTCAATCGCTTCATGCTGACCCAAGCGCGACTCTGGCTCGACAAGGGGCAGAAATTCGGCGTCGAAGGGCACGGCTACATGCGCGCGAACCTCGGGTGCCCCGCGCGTGCTGATCGATGAGGCGGTCGAGCGCCTGAGCCAGGCACTGGCCGCCCTCTGACTTCAGCAACGCAAGCCGGCGCGAGGCTGAACTAGTGTCCTGTTCCGTTGTTAACTGGTCTATCTTCGCGTAGCATGTTGACGTCAACGGAACGGGAGACGTCAGCATGGCGATGGGACGACCGAAGGCGGAACTGGTGCTGAGC
>NZ_LFZP01000070.1:0-27350 GCF_002925705.1 Burkholderia anthinoferrum | reverse complement strand
GAGCTGTTCGCTCGTTTCCACGCCGATCTCGACGAGAGCATGGCCATCATGCGCGCAGAACCGCTCGGACTCGGGCAGTTCGTGCCGCACGATCTCACGCGGCAGTTTCGGATCGAGTGGTTTGCGCCCGCGCTTGCTACGCGTGTGGGCTCCAACCGACGTGCCGGGCATGTCCTCGCGCGCAGGCGCATCGGCAGTCGTCGCCAGTGCCTCTGCTTCGTTGAACAGGCCAAGCTGGTCGGCATGGCGCGCCTCGCTCGATGCGCCGAACAGTTCGTGCTTGTAGGCCCGCAGCTTCTCTTCGGCCAGATCGCGCTGGGCCGTTACGAGCCGAAGTTCACCGCGCAGCGCGTCACGTTCGGCGCTCGCGGCAATCAGCGCCTCGTACTCCTCAGCGCTCAGCGTGACGGGGGTGTTCGGCATGGTCGGTTAGACCATACCGTGCGCGCGTTGTTCAGCTCATTCGCGCGTAATATCGCTGGGGATGCTTCTGAATCACGGCCAGATCGATTCCGTCGAGCAGCCAGTGCAACTGCTCGGCGCTGAGCGTGATCGTTTCACCTCCGTTTGGCCAGATGAAGCGATCGGCTTCGAGGCGCTTGAGCAGCAACCAGAAGCCGTTGCCACCCCAGCCGAGGATCTTAATTCGATCACGACGTCGGTTGCCGAACACGAACAGCGCCGAGGTCATCGGGTTAAGGTGCATCGCCTGTTCGACCAGGATCGACAGCCCGTTGATACCCATGCGGAAGTCGACCGGATCGCGATGCAGGTAGATCTTCAGCGCTTCGTCGAACCGGAACACGGCAACCTCCCCAGCATCTGGATCACCGTGGCAAGCTCATCGACGCTTGCTTCGCCAAGATCAAGCTCGACACCATTGGTCAGACGCACGTGCAGCGATAGTGCCATTGCTCGAATCGGAGGTAACGGCTCCGGTAGCAGTGCTGGTGACGAAGGGGGAACCGCAACAACTGGCACGAACGCCGATGGTGTATTAGGGAGGTCGATCGCAACGCCGTCGGAAATTGCAGGCGTCCGAGCTACCCGCTCATGTTCGAGTTGGGCCTGGATCTTTTGGTAGCGCGCAATCCAGCTGCGTAGCAGGTTCGGATTGAGGTCGTGCTCCATCGCAGTCCGGGCTATTGAAACGCCTGGCTGGAGGCAGATCTGTACCAATTCATCACGAGCCGTATCGTCATATTCCCGGCGGCCATCTCGTTTCCGTCCGACGACCAATCGGCTCCGTAGGTCTTGTTTCTCACTCATACGCCCTGATATCAGCTGTCCACGTGGACACGTAGCATCAGAGTGCAGCGATTTCTACACAAGGGCGCCGTTATTCGACCGCTTACGATACTTTGCGACAAGCGAACCTGGCGCTGCCAGCGCGCTGGGAAGGGCCGCGCGCTGCAGGGCGTCCGCCTCGCGATGCTGAGCCCACCGCCGGCCTATGGTGGTTCGGCCTGGTGGCTGCAGTCCGGCAAGCTCACATCTGCGTTGAACCTCCAGCACGAGATCGGTTGCAGGATGCGCCAAATGTCGTTGAGTGGGCAGCCAGACGTGCACTACTTCGTCAATCACTGCATCAACGGCCCGTCCCAATCGATGGCTGCTCTCAGATGGGCCTCGTCGCTTTGGGATGACCGCGCTCGCTACCGGGTCTGCCAGAAATTTCCGCCGTAGACGATAGACCGTAGTCCAGTGGACGCCCAGCAGATTGGCAGCCGAAACCGCGCGCTTCTTCGAAAGCGGTCCTCACCCTAATGGCCGGAGGACTTTTGCTACTTTTTCCGCTCTGCTAACTGCTTCCTCGGAAACCGTCATTGCCGCTCCTATTCGAGCCTCGTCAGACGCGTTAGCGGAATTAACGGACAGGTAGAACGCGTCAGCAAAATCAACGGACATCCGAGCGTGCGCGCGTTGCCAAAACGCAACGCGTCAAAAGACGCGCGAAACGGCGGCAATGCCTTATCTCACGGGGCCGGGGGCGTGTCTAACATTAGCGTAATCTGTGGACACGATTAGCAGTTTTTAAGGGCTTCAACACCTGCTCACGGAACTTGCCGAAGAGTATGCGTTCGCGCAACTGTGCGAGGCGCTTATGCTATCGTTCACGGCAGAAAACGAAGCCCGCATGCGGGCAATGGTGGCTGCCCGCGCCGCCGTTCACGATACGCTCGAACAGTTGACGGGCGACTTTCGCCGGCTGCGACCGGAAGAGATCACCGCCGAGATCGTCGAGTTGTCCGCCGGCAGTCCCGCGGTCGGGACCAAGCGGCGCGAGCCGCGTCCGCCGCGCTGAGCGCGGCGCCCCTTTCACACGTATTCGCAGCGCATTCGCCGAGAGCCGCATGGACAACTTGCCGCAAGCTACCGATCCGGACGGGCTCGATCCCGTCGTCGGCCCTTCCAAACCACGTCTGCTCGGCGTGCTCGGCCCGGGCCTGATCGCAGGCGCCTCGGACGACGATCCGAGCGGCATCGCCACCTATAGCCAAGCGGGGGCCGCATTCGGCTACGGCCTCGCGTGGACCCTGCTCTTCAGCTATCCGCTCATGGTCGCGATTCAGATGATCAGCGCCAGAATCGGCCGCACCACCGGCCACGGCATCGCCGGCGTGTTGCGGTTGCACTATCCGAACTGGCTGCTGCAATGGGTGGTCGTGCTGCTGCTGATCGCAAATATCATCAATCTGGGCGCGGACCTCGGCGCGATGGCCGACGCAACGGCGCTATTGCTGCCGGGCCCGAAGTGGCTGTATGTGCTGTTCTTTTCCGCGGTGTGTATTTGCATGCAGCTATTGCTGCAGTATACGCGCTACGTCGCCGTGCTGAAATGGTTCACGCTGTCGCTGTTTGCGTATTTCGCTGTGCTGGCCGTCGCGCACGTGAACTGGAGCCAGCTCGCCAGCCACCTCTTCGTTCCGCGCATCAGCTGGACGTCCGGCTATTTGACCGCAGTGGTCGCGGTATTCGGCACGACGATCAGCCCGTATCTGTTCTTCTGGCAATCCGAAGAAGAAGTCGAGGATATGCGCGCGCATCCGCGCCAGCAGGATCTGCTCGCAGCACCCGAGCAAGGCCCCGCCGCCTTGCATCGCATCGAGATCGATACGGTGATCGGCATGGGGCTCTCCAATCTGGCCGCATTGGCGATTCTGGCGACGACCGCCGCCACGCTCAATGCGCACGGCACGCTGGACATTCAAACCTCGTCGCAAGCCGCGCAGGCATTGCGGCCCATCGCCGGCTCGTTCGCCGCGCTCTTTTTCACGACCGGCATCGTCGGCACCGGGCTGCTGTCCGTCCCGGTGCTGGCGGGGTCCGCCGCGTATGCGATCGGCGAAGCGCGCGACTGGCCGGTCGGCTTCACGCGCAAGGTTCAGGAAGCCAAAGCTTTTTACGCAACGATCGCGCTCGCCACGCTGATCGGCATGATCGTCAACTTCGTGTCCATCAATGCGATCAAGGCGCTGTACTGGAGCGCGGTCATCAATGGCGTCGTCGCGGTTCCCGTCATGGCCGTCATGATGCTGATCGTTTCGAGGGCCGACATCATGGGGCGGTCCGCCGCGCGAGGATGGTTGCGCGGGCTCGGCTGGGTCGCCACTGGCGTAATGCTGGTGATTGCGCTAGCAATGCTGGCCACGTCGTTCTAGGTCGTTCGAGGCACGCGTTGCGCCTGCATCGCAGCGGGTGGATCTTCTTCCACCGTCGGCACGTCGCAACCAATCTGCGTGCCTGCCGTGCCGGCAACTAGCCGTTCGAAACGACCTGGGCGGAATAACGGCCCAGCGCCGGCAGCCAGAGCAGTCGGTGTGTGCAATGAGCGAAACTGCTCTCGCTTCAAATCGTCGATGCCCCGGCGCTGCTCATGCCAGCATACGGCCATCCAACGCGCCGTCATCATATCTAGGGATGAACGGGCTTTTGTATCGCACTGTATCCGACGCTGCCTCCGAAAAACGGGCATACAGGAAGCCCCTGTTGGGGAAACATGGCCGATACGTGGATGGGTTCTACTGTCGACATGCCGAAGACGCCACGCGGCGCCGCTTTTGAATTCCATAGGATCGACCATGAAAATATTCGTCACCTTCGACAGTGCGGGTGTGAAACTCGCCGGCCACCTCTATCTTGAGTCCACCGAAGCCGGAACCCTACGTCCCGCAATCGTCGTGGGCCACCCCGGCGCCGGCGTCAAGGAACAGGCTGCCGGCTTGTACGCGCAGCACCTGGCGCGGCAAGGGTTCGTCGCGCTTGCTTTCGATGCGGCCCATCAGGGCGAAAGCGAGGGCGAGCCACGTGGACTCGAGGATCCGGCCCATCGCATCGAGGACTTCAAGGCCGCTGTCTCGTTCCTCACAACATGCGAGAACGTCGATCCGGACCGCATCGGTGCGCTGGGAATCTGCGCCTCCGGTGGCTACCTCATTCCTGCCGCCGCCACCGACCCACGCATCAAAGCGGTGGCGACGGTCAGCGCCGCTGACATCGGCCTGCAATTTCGCGTCGGTGCGGACCGCCGGCAGAATCCCGCGATATTCCAAAGCATGCTCAATGCCGCCGCCGCGGCTCGCACAGCCGAGGCCAACGGAGAAGGCGTCGGCGTGTTTCCGATTTTCCCGACCGAAGCGCAGGCACGCGTGAGCGACCGGCACGTGTTCGAAGGCTGGGAGTACTACTGCTCCGCGCGCGCGCATCACCCGCGCTCAGCCACGTTCTTCACCTGGAACAGCGTGGATCGCATTGCACACTTCGACGCCTTCTGGCTCATCGATGCAATCGCGCCACGCCCGCTGCTGATGATCGTCGGCACTGAGGCCGCCACGTCGTGGATGTCGTCGGACGCCTTCGCGAACGCACAGGAACCAAAGGAGCTGTTTTGGGTGGAAGGCGCGACGCACGTCGCGCTGTACGACACAGCGCCGTATGTCAATGCCGCCGTAACGAAGCTCAACGACTTTTTCAGTGAGAAACTTGGTGGGCTTGGCACGGCATAGTTGCTTTTATGATCAGTTTACATCGCTGGCGCATCCAGCCCGGCGTCAGGATTGGCCGCGCTATCAAAACGATGTGGCGATCTGCGCCTGAAGTATGAGGCTGTTGCGCGTGCGGTTTCGCACAGCAGTTTCCGTGTATGCGTTGAGCCAAAGCGCGCGCGTTCGAGTGATCTGCCAGAAGAGTCCGGGGCGCTGATGGTGCTGCTCGGCACTATGACCGCCGAGCAGCGCGTCGCCGCCTTCCTGCTGAACCATTCCACCCGCTTCAAGGCGCGCGGTTACTCGGCCGCCGAATTCGTGCTGCGGATGACACGCGACGAGATCGGCGAATATCTCGGGATGAAGCTCGAAACGGTTATCCGCATGCTGTCGAAGTTCCAGCGCAACGGGCTCGTCGCCGCGCAAGGCAAGCAGATCCGCATCGTGGATCCGGAAGGCCTCGGGCGCATCCGAGCGGATCGCGGGGATCGGGCGGGATCAGCCGCGCATGGCGAGCACGGCAGCGCCGGACACGCGCCCCATGCGCAGATCGTCGAGTGCGCGATTCGCATCGGTCAGCGCGTAGCGCACGGCTTCGACCCGCAGCGGCATCGCGGCGGCGATCCGCATGAATTTGGCCGCATCCGCACGCGTCAGGTTGGCGACCGACGCGATCCGGCGCTCGCCCCACAGCCACGCGTACGGAAAGCTCGGGATATCGCTCATGTGAATGCCGCCGCATACGACGATCCCGCCTTTGCCCACGGCGCGCAGCGCGGCCGGCACCAGCGCGCCCGCCGGCGCGAAGATGAGCGCGGCGTCGAGTGTTTCCGGCGGCGTTTCGTCGCTGCCGCCGGCCCACGCGGCGCCGAGCGACAGCGCGAGCTGCTGGGCCGCGGTATCGCCGGGTTTCGTCAGCGCGAACACCTTGCGCCCCTCGAAACGCGCGACCTGCGCGACGAGATGGGCGGCCGCGCCGAAGCCGTAGATGCCGATGCGACGCGCATCGCCGGCCATGCGCAAGGTTCGATAGCCGATCAGGCCGGCGCACAGCAGCGGCGCGGCCTCGAGATCTGAATAGCGTTGCGGCAGGTGCACGCAATACCGGTGGTCGGCGACCGCGCACTCGGCGTAGCCGCCGTCGATCGTATAGCCCGTGAAACCCGGGCTGTCGCACAGGTTCTCGCGGCCCGACGTGCAATACGCGCAATGCCCGCATGTCGAACCGAGCCAGGGAACCCCCACCCGGTCGCCGACGGAGAACCCCGTCACGCCATCGCCGAGCACGCGCACCGTTCCGACGATTTCGTGCCCCGGCACCAGCGGCAGCTTCGGGTGCGCGAGCTCGCCGTCGACGACGTGCAGATCGGTTCGACAGACACCGCATGCATGCACGTCGATCAACAACTGGCCCGGCGCCGGCCGCGGATCCGGCACGCGCGCCTCGCGCAAATGCGGTGTCGTGCCGTCAAACATCATCGCAAGCATGCTCGCCTCTCGCCCGATCGTCTTCGTACTTCGCTGTCCACTCCACACGGCGGCAGCAGCATCAGGACAGATGTATCTCGGCGCTTGAGTCAGTCTTGGCAGCTAAAAGGAGACCAAGTCTCGGTTTCCGCGCTTTCTTCAATCGCGAACTGTCCTGAATCGACCTGAGCCAGTGACCGGTGCATGCTCAGCCAGCCTCCAGTCGTGCACGTTGTTCGCTTGACCTGCTCCCCGCGTTTAGTACGGTGGCGGTGTAGAGTCCGTCCAGAGGTACGGGCGCATCCGCGCAAGCTGAAGATCGGCACCAGGCGATTCCAGTCCGACCGTGCGCCAGATCGCGAAGAACCGGTCGGCGAGCGCGTTCCCGCATTTGACCTCCATCAAGTGCCAGCTCGGGGCCACGCATAGACTGAGTCGGACTACTTGCCGGACACGCGCGCGACGGCTACCGCGCCAATGACACGCCGAGACCGGGCGGCCGTGCGCACCGGCGCGGCGCCGCGATGCCGCCGCTCACCGAGCATGGCGGCCCGCTGTCCTCCAAGGACGCGCATACGCCGATTCGCCGGGTCATGAGCCAGTAAAGCCGCGACCGCCGGTGACGGCGACCGCCCTCCTTCATCGATTCGGAGCCTATTGTGCGGATCACCCTGCATCTCGATACTTTCGCGTGCGACAACCCGTCGGCCTATGCCATTCTCTGGATCGACACGGCCACGCGACGCTGGTCGCGCGAAGGTCATGCCGGAATGGACCTGCCCGCGTGGGGGGCACTCGTCCGCGAAGGCAGCGCCACCCTGATGACGGGACCCGACAACGCCGGTACCCTCTGCTGGCTCGACGATCTCGATCTCGACGCACCGTCCGGGCCGTTCGAAGGCCAGGCCGGCTGCGCGCGCTGGCTGCGCGACGCCATGCAGGCGCCAGTGACAGGCACATGGCGGGTGCAGTGGGTCGACGATACGGCGGAGACGCCGGAACACGAGGTATTTACCGGCGACGAGGAAATTTAGTCGGACCAAGGCTACCGACTGTGCCGGCTCCGTCGACACGGCGGATCAACACACGCTTGGCGAATCGCCGCAAACCGCCGCGGGCCAGTACATCGGGCCATGGCGAAGCGCGCCCGATACGCGGGACGTGTCAGCGAGAATTTTCGTGGGTTCCAGTGGCCGCGCTCGTGCCGAGTTGCCGCTCGGCGAGGTCAAATGCCCGCTCCAACGCATTCATGGGATCCGCGCCCATCATATGCGGAACGGGACGGAGTTCCCCGTTGCGCGTGATCAAATCGAGCCGTACGTCATACCTCGGCTGGCGAGTCGACGCGCCCATGGCCTCGATCGCGAGATGGCAGCCGGCCAGTTGCGGACTGAACTGCTCGAGGCGCATCAGCTGGATGGTCGCTTCCGCTTCCAACTGAGTCGATCCGGCGAAGCCGAAGTAAGCGATTTGCATCCAAATTCCCATGTTCAGCTCCCGTTGATTGCGCCGATTGATGGCGAGAGCCGGTTCATCAGTGTGGTGCGCTCGCAATACTTGATTTCGTACTAGTACGTCCATCTTCCACGGCCGCGGCACTGCCTTGTTGATGTGCGTCAACCGACGGACATCACCGCACGCTGCCCGACAACCGGCGCCGGTCGCGCAACGAACCAGCGGCTCGCGCCGACCGTGGTCAAGCAACGGATCGCACGCTTTCACCGTGAGATCGGACAGGCCGGAGTGCCGCAGGAGCCGCGATGAAGAAGCCCGCACCGACCGTTCCGCCGGCATCAGGCAGGTCCAGGGCGTTCGAGCGCAAGCCGGTCCGCTCGGTGTGCGGGGCGGACCACTGAGCAGAGCTGGACCCGCACGAACGTCAGTTCGGCATCGACCGGGGAGCCGCGCACCGCGCTCCTCCGCTACGGCGAGCGCCAGGCGCCAAATATTCGCCCGTCCTCGAATATGTTTTGCGGCACGCCGGCAAACGAGTCGCAACGCATGGACGAACTTCATCCGATGCAGGCACTTATCCGTGTGATCGAATGAACGCGCGTACCGCTGTTCGGATTCTTCACTTCTTCACGATACGCGCAAGACGGAATCGGAGCCCCGGTTCGTCACTCCGTCGTCGGCAATGCCCGGCTCCGCACGTTGGCAACCGGCGTCGCGCGTGGCCTCATCGCTCCACGAACATGCTTGCCTGACCGACAAGAACCGACGTGCCCGCCGTGTCGTCGACGAGCCGCGCGATATCCGAAAGCGCGCCGATGGCCGCGCGTCGCCCGGTTGTCCGCGCAAAGTCGCAGACGGCCTCGACCTTGGGCCCCATCGATCCGGCCGCGAACTGTAGCGCCGCGAGCGCTTCCGGTGACGTGCGCCGGACCATGCGTGGGTCGGGCGTACCCCAGTCGACGTAAACGCCCGCCACGTCGGTAGCGATCACGAACAGGTCTGCGTCGAGTTCGCGCGCGAGGAGCGCTGCACTGCGGTCCTTGTCGATCACCGCCTCGATTCCGCGGTGCCGACCGTCGTTCGCTTTCACAACGGGAATGCCACCTCCACCCGCACATATCACGATAGTCCGGGTCGCGAGCAGCGCGCGCACCGGCTCGATCTCCAGAAAGCGCAGCGGTCGAGGGCTCGGCACGGCACGACGATAACCGCTGCCGTCGGCGACGATCGTCCATCCATTCGAACGCGCCCCTTCGGTCGCGGCCGCTTGCGTCAGCATCGGGCCGACCGGCTTGTCGGGCCGGTTGAAAGCGGCATCGGACGCACTGACCTCGACCATCGTCAGCAGTGTCGCGCAGGGGCGCGATGCAGACAGCCGGTTACGCAATTCGAGTTCGATCAGGTAACCGATCATGCCTTCGGTCTCGGCATCGAGCACGTCGAGCGGGAAACGTTCGGCAACCGGCGCCTGCCCGGACAATGCCGCGAGCATGCCGACCTGCGGGCCGTTGCCATGCGCGATCACGAGTTCGTTGCCGTGCGCGATGCCCGCGAGTTGCGCGGCGGCCAGCCGCACGTTTTCCTGCTGAGCGGCGGCGGTCATCGCCTCGCCGCGGCGCAGCAGCGCGTTGCCACCCAGGGCGACCACGATACGCATCGGTTCTTCTCCTCTAGCTCGCCAGCGTCGCGACGAGCACGGCCTTGATCGTATGCAGTCGGTTTTCGGCCTGCTCGAAAACGATGGATGCGTCCGATTCGAATATCTCGTCGGTGACCTCCACGCCTTCGGTCAATCCGAAACGATCCGCGAGCTGCTTTCCCACGACCGTATGAGCGTCATGAAACGCCGGCAGGCAATGCATGAACTTCACGCGCGGGTTGCCGGCTGCCGCGAGGAGCGCGGCGTTCACCTGGTACGGCAGCAGCGTGCGGATGCGTTCCACCCAGGTCTCCTCGGGCTCGCCCATCGACACCCACACGTCCGTATAAATGAAGTCCGCGCCTTTCACGGCCTCCGCGGGCTGCTCGGCAAGCGTGATCCGGGCGCCGGTTTTCGCGGCGATCTCGCGGCATTGCGCGATCAGCTCGTCATGCGGCCACAGATGCCGCGGCGCGCACAGGCGCACATCCATGCCGAGCTTCGCACCGACGATCATCAGCGAATTCCCGGTATTGTTGTGCGCGTCGCCGATGTAGCAATACGCGATCTCGTGCAGCGGCTTGTCGCTGTGTTCGTGCATGGTCAGCACGTCGGCTAGCATCTGGGTCGGATGGAATTCGTCGGTCAGGCCGTTGTAGACCGGCACGCCCGCATACTGCGCGAGTTCCTCGACGATTGTCTGGCCGAAGCCGCGATACTCGATCGCATCGTACATGCGGCCCAGCACGCGTGCCGTATCCTTCATCGATTCCTTGTGGCCGATCTGCGAGCCGGTCGGATCGATATAGGTGACGTGCGCGCCCTGGTCGTGCGCGGCGACCTCGAACGCGCAGCGCGTGCGCGTCGACGTCTTCTCGAAAATCAGGGCGATGTTCTTGCCGGTCAGGCGCGGCTGCTCCGTTCCCGCATATTTCGCCCGCTTCAGGTCGCGGGACAGGTCGAGGAGATAGCGGATCTGGCGCGGCGTGTAGTCGATCAGCGTCAGGTAGCTGCGGTTATGTACGTTGAACATGGTGAGATTCCGTCTATCGATATCGGTTGATTGCGCGCTCAGAGCGCGATCGGATCGCGCGCCACCGGGCAGCTCAGGCAATGACTGCCACCGCGCCCGCGGCCGAGTTCACCGCCCGGCAGCTCGATGACTTCGACGCCGGCCTGGCGCATCTTGCGATTCGTGTAGGTGTTGCGGTCGTAGGCGAGCACGACCCGGCGATCCAGCGCGAGCACGTTATTGCCGTCGTCCCATTGCTCGCGCTCGCTCTCATAGCGGTCGCCCCCGGTCGTCAGCACGCGCAGCGAGCCGACGCCGAGCGCGTTGGCCACGACCTCCAGGAACCGGCCGTCGTGGCGCTCGTAGCGGACCTGCCCGAGCGTGTCGCCGGGGTACAGGCTCGTGCAGCGGATCTCGTCGGCCACGTCCGGATAAATGCTGACGAAGTCCGCGTCGAGGAACGAGAACACCGTGTCTAGATGCATCGACGCGCGCGACTTCGGCAACTGGCAGGCGATCACGCGCTTCGCGCCGTGGCCGGCAAACAGTGCGCGCGCCACCTGTGTCACGGCTTGCGGGCTCGAACGCTCGCCCATGCCGATCAGCACCACACCGTTACCGATCGCCATCACGTCGCCGCCTTCAAGCGTCTGTGCGCCGTGGTCGACGTCCGGATTACCCCACCAGGTACGGACCTGGCCGGCAAACCGCGGATGGAATGCGTAGACCGCGGCGAGCAGCAGCGTTTCCTTGCGCCGTGCCGGCCAGAACATCGGATGCAGCGTCACGCCGCCATAGATCCACGCGCTCGGATCGCGCTGAAAGATCAGGTTCACGAGCGGCGGAATCACGAAGTCGGACCGCTCCAGATAGCCGCCGAACAGGCCGCGCGCGTCGAACGGCAGCTCCGATTTGGCGACGCCGCCGATCAGTGCCTCGGCAAGCCGCTGCGCCGGCATCGATTCGAGCCATAACCTGAGTTCCCGCAGCATGCCGGTGCCGACTTCCTCCTCGGTGATGCGGCGATCGAGGATCCAGTCTCGCGCACGGGTATCGAGGCACACTTGGGCCAGCAGCTGCTGGAATTCCAGCACTTCCACGTCCCGTTCGCGCAGCACACGCACGAAGGTCTGGTGATCCTCGATCGCCTTGTCGACCCACAGCACGTCGTCGAACAGCAAGGCGCCGCAGTTGGCCGGCGTGAGCCGCCGATGAGCGAGGCCCGGCGCGCACACCATCACGGTGCGCAGCTTGCCGGCTTCGGAGTGAACGCCCAATGTCATGGTGAGTTTTTCCTTGATCCCGAAGTAGTGGTTCGACCGCGATGGACGTCGGGAGTCGCATGCGGCCATCGTGGTCACCCCGGCTGTCTAGGTTCGGATCACGCTGTCGGAACCCGTAAGCCGGCGGGCGGCGTATCAGCCGACCGACACGATGCCCTTCGCAAACAGCACGACCGCGCTCACCGCGACCACAAGCAGCACGCCGGCCGCGACGCGTTCGCGGCCGGTGAAGACGTTCGACTGCGGATCCTTCTCGCGCTGCGCATACCAGAACACCGGGATGCCGACGACGAAGAAAATGGTGGACATCAGCAGGTAGGTCGGGCCGGCCGCATAGAGCAGCCAGGCCGCGTACATGGTTCCCAGGACGCCGGTCCAGATCGACGCGCGCTTGCCCTCGCCTGCCCGCTCGTGAAAGCTCTTTTGCGTGGAGCACTTCCAAAGAAAACCTGTGCTGGCGAGATACGGCGGCAGGATCATGACGCCGGCCACGCTGATGAGCCATATCCACGCGTCGTGCGCGAACAGCACCACGAACATCATGACCTGCATCACCGCGCTCGACAGCCATAGCGACGGCGCGGCCGCGTGATGCCGGTTCTCGCGGGACAGAAAGCGCGGGAAAATGCCATCCCGGGCAGCCGCATAAGGCAGTTCGGCGACGAGCACCGTCCACGCGAGCCAGCAGCTCAGTACCGAAAACAGTAAAGCGACGACGATGAAGACCGCCCCCCAGTGCCCGACAAGCTGCTCCAGCACATATGCGGAGGACGGATTCTGCAGGCCGGCCAACTGGTGCTGCGACATCACACCAAACGGCAGCACCGAAAGCAGGAAATAAAGCGTCGTGCAGACCGCCAGCCCAATGAACGTCGCGGTACCGACTTCGTGCTGGTTGCGCGCGCGATCGGACACGACCACGGCGCCCTCGATGCCGATGAACACCCACAGCGTGACCAGCATTGTGCTTTTGATCTGCGCGAGCGTGCCGCCCAGGTGTTGCTGCTGCCCCCAGACGTCGAACGTGAAGTGCCCTTTCTGGAAGAACAGCGCGATCACGACGATCGCGATCGACAGCGTGACGATGTTGACGACGCTTGCCATCGTGTTGAGAATCGCCACCCGCTTCACGCCGGAGAGCACCATGAAGTGCAATGTCCAGATCAACAGCGAACAGCCCACGATCGACTGCCAGTTCTTGCCGTCGAACACCGGAAAGAAATACCCCAGCGTCTGCATGATCAGCACCGCGAATGCGACGTTGCCGAATGCGGAACTGAGCCAATACCCCCACGCCATCTCGAAGCCGGCGAACTTGCCGAAACCTTCTCGTGCATAGGAATAGATGCCGGCAGTCAGGTCGGGACGCTGGTCCGCCAGCGTGCGGAACGCGTTGGACATGAAGAACATGCCGACGAGCGTGATCGCCCATGCGATCGCAATGGCGCCCAGGCCTGCACCCGCGGCCATGTTCTGCGGAAGGTTGAAGGCGCCGCCGCCAATCATCGAGCCGACGACGATGCCGCTCAACAGCAGCAGGCCGAGCTTGCGCGTTTCCGGGCCGCCTGCCGCCGGTTTAGACGGCTGCGTGCCTTCGACCGGCGGCTTTTCGACTACAGGTTGGCTCATACCAGTTCTCCGAATGCGTTGACTTGGCCTGGCCACGGCATGCGACTGGATCGTTGCGACGTCGCACCGTAACGGGCGCTCTTCCGGCTGACGGCAGTGTCACCCGGCGATGCGCCTCCGTCGAGGTGAACGCGAAACGCGTCGGTAACATACCGCGCTCCAATCGATAAAAATTGGAGTTCTACTTATATTGATTGATGTGATTCGGATCAAAGAAAACCGGATATCGACGGCATCACTCAACAGGCAAGCTGGGTGTGTCGGTGCACGCACAATGCAGACTTCGCGAGCGGCGTGATCGGTTCGTAGCGCCTGCCGATTCCAATGACGATAGTAGGTATCGAATCACTCGTGTTGGTTGACTCATGTCAAGTGGAAATCAGGCAGCCGAGTACAACCATCGGTCCTTACCGGGGGTTCTTACAGCGTTCGCAGACATCAATTTCGTCCTGAGGGCGCGGACGGTGTACTAGGCGACATGCATACAAATCTTTCAGCAATCCATTCTCGTAGAGCAAAGTAAAGTTGTTAACGGTTGCGAAGTCAAAATGTCACTTCACCGGTCAACACCGACGTGTAATCAGAAAACGGTCGGAGCAGCCCCACCTGAAACGCCTACAAGGACCTTCGGGTTCATGCAACGTCGTTCTGACATCTCTGCATTGCGGCACGATGGCGACGAGACGGACTGCGCACCTACAATCGGCCCGCGAGCGCGCTTGGCTCGGGCCAGAATACTAACCGCTCAACAGGGCTCCATCCGGACAGCGGCATTGCGCTGTGCATGCCGAGCGTTTCATCGAGCTGTCCTGCTGCCGGTCCAACCTGTCGTCGATTCGTCCGTTGCAATCTGTCAGGGAAAGGCGCTGCTGGCGCAATCTGTGCCAAGATGGGAGCCTTTCAGCGGTCAAGGCTGGCGAGGAAGTGGTTCCGGCCTCAGAGCTGACGACGTGCGACGGCAGCGCCTGCTGGTCGTGAAGGTCACTGGGTCAATACATGCCGGCATGTTGCCGGAAATGCAGTGGAAATTGTAGAAATGAAGCGAGCCCACTCCGTGGTTCCCTGGACAGTCAAACAATTGTATCGCCATGTATCTGCATAATCGTTACATACAGAAATACACGAATCGGTAGGCAATCGACAAATCCCAGATACACGAGCCGAGCACAGTACTCTCACGCGAGCACAAGAGGCAAGGCGATTCGCGACTGTCATCTGTAAATCGAATTCCTGGGAGAGCATCCATGTTTGCAGCAACCCGTCTGACCGCGCCTTTCCGTATCAACGCCCGCAAGGGATTAACGACGGCGATCGGATTGGTCCTGCTCGTCTCCGCAAGCTATCTGCGCCCCGCATACTCCGCGGACAGTGCGTCGATTTCCGCAGCGGACACGAGTAGCGACGACAGCATTCGGCCGTTTCGTGTTCAGATTCCGCAAGCACAAATCGACGACCTGCGCAGGCGCATCGCGGAGACACGGTGGCCGGACAAGGAAACGGTCAAGGACGATTCGCAGGGTGTCCAGTTAGCGAAAGTGCAGGAGCTCGTACGCTACTGGGGCACCGATTACGATTGGCGCAAAGCCGAGGCTCAACTCAACGCGCTGCCGGAGTTCGTAACGAATATCGATGGAGTCGACATCCAGTTCATCCATGTCCGCTCGCGCTACCCCAATGCATTGCCTGTCATCCTGACTCATGGGTGGCCGGGTTCGACCTTCGAGTTCATCAAAGCAATCGGCCCCCTGACTGACCCCGTGGCTTATGGTGGACGCCAGGAGGACGCGTTTGACGTCGTGATTCCGTCGATTCCAGGCTATGGCTTTTCCGGCAAACCTAAGGATTTGGGCTGGGGTCCCGACCGCACGGCACGAGCATGGGACGTATTGATGAGACGCCTCGGATACACGCACTACGTCTCGCAAGGCGGTGACCATGGCTCCGTCATTTCCGACGCGCTCGCCCGGCAGGCCCCCCCCGGCCTGCTCGCGATTCACCTCAATATGCCGGCTACCGTTCCTGGAAACCTCGTGACGGCCATCAATAGCGGCGCCCCAGCTCCTGCCGGATTGGCCGGGCCCGAGCGCGAAGCATTCGATTCGCTGAGCACATTCTTTGGCAGAAACGCGGCATACGGCGCACTTATGGTCACGCGCCCGGAGACCATCGGATACTCCCTCGCAGATTCACCTTCCGGCCTTGCAGCGTGGATGTATGAGAAGTTCGCGCAATGGAGCGACAGCGGCGGTGTGCCCGAACGTGTCCTGACCAAAGACGAGATGCTGAACGACATCACGCTGTATTGGTTGACCAACACCGGCGCATCGTCGTCAAGGTTCTACTGGGAAAATAACAACAACAACTTCAGCTCCGTCGCGCAGAAGACCCGAGACATCAAGGTCCCGGTAGCGATCAGCGTGTTTCCGCACGAGATCTATCGCGCACCAAAGACTTGGAGCGAGCAGGCGTATCCCTCGCTGTACTACTATCACGAGGTTTCCAAAGGCGGCCATTTCGCCGCCTGGGAACAGCCACAACTCTTTACCGAAGAATTGCGCACGGCATTCAAACCTGTGCGTCAATCAACAGGAAAAACCGAGTAGCAAGGATCGGTTACGCGCACACTTCTGACACCAATGTCACGCGCTCTTTTATCACTCACTTCGGAAAGTGGTCGGCCGGCCTCCACCTGCCTGTCGACCCGCGCATACCACGGGACGGTTCATGCTGGCGTCCAGAATTGATGCTAGCCGTGTTCACGTAAACGCGAGCAGGTTAGTAACTGTTGGCGCAAGCCGTGAAATAGGCTGGGAAGCGTGAACTGGCGCGACGCGCAGCTTCATTTCCTCACACACTTTCTGCACTACGCGATGGGTGTGTTCCAACAATCAGCACCCTGAAGAGCATCTCTAGTTGTCGCTCCAACCCATCCGGTTTGGCTTGCGCCAACGCGGCCATCTCGACGACCTGCCGCATGACTTGGAAGCCGGCAATGACCGCTAGAAACATCGCGGCCCGCTGCGAGGTTGCTTCGCCGGGCAGCAGCTCGCTTAACGGTCGGGCGAAGTGCGTTTCGAACTTCGTGCGCAGAATGGCGGTAGCCTGCCTGTTGTTGGCCGACCGCAGCATGATGAGAAACCCGTCCATCGAGGTGATGTCCGGTGCTGTCTTCGCAACGAGCGCGGCAGCGACATCGCGGCATAGTGTCGATACGTCAGGCGCGTTGGTCATCACTTCCCGAGTGAGGATGCCGGGAGCCGACAGTACCACGTCGACTACCTCCTCGAACAACTGTTCCTTGGACCCGAAATAACGATTCACGAGCATCGCGGTGACGCCTGCCTTCTCAGCGATCTCGCGCACGCCGACATCGTAGCCCGACTGCGTAAATGCCTGTCGCGCGGCCGCGAGGATCGCCTCGCGCGTAGCCGCGCCTTTCTTGCCCAGTGCCCTCATTAATCAAACACCCGTAGATTTTTCCAACACAAAAGTATACGATTGTATACGTTTGCAGTGACCAACGGGAAACACTCATGGATTTGAATCTGACGGGAAAGCGTGCGCTGGTGACGGGATCGACGGCCGGACTCGGTGAGGCGATTGCCAAGATGCTGGCGGCGGAAGGTGCAACGGTGGTCGTTCACGGCCGAAGCGGTGATCGCGCAGAGGCGGTCGCGGCAGCGATCACAGTGGCGGGCGGCCATGCCGAAGTCGCACTGGGCGATCTTGCAACCGATGCGGGCGCCAATGCCGTGGTTGCCCAGGCGACCGAAGGTGGAGCCATCGACGTTCTGGTCAATAACGCCGGCAATTATCACCATCTGACCTGGAACACTGCCTTACCCGACAAGTGGATGGAGAGCTATGAGGTCAACGTACTGTCCGCCGTGCGCATGATCCAGCGGCTGGTGCCAGCCATGCGCGAGCGCGGGTGGGGCCGCGTAATTCAGATCGGAGGTGGGCTCGCCGGTCAGCCGGTCCCCATGCAGCCTGACTACAACGCGTCGCTTGCCGCCAGGCACAACCTCGCTGTTTCGCTGGCCCGCGACCTCAAGGACTCCGGCGTGACCTCGAATATTGTGGCGCCGGGCGCGATTCTCGTGCCTGCCGTCAGGCAACTGCTCGAGCACATCGCTCCGCAGCACGGATGGGGCCAAACGTGGGACGAGATTGAGCGCGGCTTCGTTCGCGACATGGTGCCCAACGACGTCGGCCGTCTTGGTCGTCCCGAAGAGATCGCGGCCGCGGTTGCTTATCTCGCAAGCCCATATGCCGACTACGTGAGCGGTGCCACGATCCGCGTCGATGGTGGCACAATCCGCTCTGCGTTCTGACCGGACATACAGAGAGTGTGATCATGGCTGGCAATCCGAAAAGAGAGGCGGCCGGGATTACTGAGATTCTCGCCAAGAATAACGTCCATTCCCGCACCGGGGCGGCTTACGCCCCACGCCATGATCGTCGTCAGCAGCAAACCCGGCTACCGCGCCAATGTTCTGGCTTGGCCCTGACATCGCCCTCCCTGCGCGAAAGCCAGCGACCTACTCGCCTCTTTGCAAGAAAGCGGCGAATGAACAGTGCCTCGATGTCGTCGGCGGCGCGCCGGAGACCCGGCGCACGTCTCCCCGGCGAGGGGCGGACTCAGGCCGTCAGGCTGCATCGCGCGTCGTAGGATGATAGTGACAAAGCTTGCCATGAGGATACCGAGCCATTATCGAAACGACTGCCGACACATCTCTGCTGCATCACACCCGCAGAGCGAAGCACCTCGCACACATATCGCCGGCTATGTCTCTAACGCCGAATCCAGCGCGGCGCGCTAGTTTTAGCGAGCGAACCTGCCCTCACGCACCACGCACAAGTGTGGTTCCACTTCCAGGGCGGACCATAGAATTGCTTCGCTCTACGCGTCCGCTGCCGGCCGAATCGAATCCTCAAAGGAGGATTGGTCGTAGCATCGCCGGGCAGCCCGGCCATCGCGGCGTGCTGTCCTTTACGGAAGGCCGCGGTCAGGCCGTCATGGCGTGCCTGCCTGGTAACACGATTGCGAGCCGCTCGTCTGATAGATGAGCCGGTAACCGCTCGTTGCCGATGCGTTCGCGTGCTTCGAGGCCAACGTGAGCAAGCCTTTGCGGGCCGGCGACAGCGGCCGGATCACATAATCGGCGAGATTCGGATCGGTCAGTACGGCGTCCGCGCCGATGATGCGCCGCACATGCGACAGGTGCTCGGCATACCAGCCGAGGAACGGCCGATAAGCGGGACCGGCATAGTGGCTGTCAATGATCATCCACGGATCGTGACCCGGCTGGCCGAGATTGGCCGCGCTGTCGTCCGGGCCGAGCAGCGCGAGAAAGTCGCCGCCGAGGCGCGAGTCCGGCTGGCCGATGCGGCTCAGGTCGTACTTCGCGCGATCCGGACCTGCCTGAAGGTCGCTGAAGCGCTTGCCGGTCCAAGTGATCACATGCGCGAGCTTGAAGTCCGCAGCGAAAGTACCCGTGCCTACGATGTTTTTCTGCGTGATGTACAGCAGGTCGCCCGGCAACAGATATTGCTCCGTCGACGAAAGATTGCCGTGGTTGATGTCGAGCAGGACGCCGGTCAGCGGTTCCGTGCCCGAGGACGTCGTGCTGCACGCCTGCACGCCGATGGCGCCCGACAGCTGATTGGTCGCGAGCCCCGCGAAGTTGTAGACCCAGGATGTGAAATTCGAGCAGTCCGCGCCGTTCCACATCAGCGCCGAGGTGATGACGGGCGGTGTTTGCTTCGAATCCGTCTGCACGCTTTGCGAGCCGTCGGCGCCGCGCTGCGCGGTGCAGGTCAGTTTCGGGGCGTTAGGATCGACTGGGCCGCCGTCCGTCGGGGCGGGCGGCGATTCGCGGTAGTGGGTTTTCCCGGTGTTCTCCGGCGGCGTCCAGCCGGGAATGTGATGGTGGCAGTAGTTCAGGTTCTGGTCGACCCAGTAGTTCTCGATTGCCATCACCAGTTCGCGCCGGAACGTGTCTTGATCGTGGCACGTCGATGGCGCGGAGATCGTGCCATAGATCGCCGCGTGCGGTCCCCACGTACTGGTGGTCGGATAGGTCGACCAGTTGGCGGCCGTCATGCCCGGTACGAGCGACGCTTGCACACTGTTCTTGCGTCCCTCGAAAAGCCACCGGTTCTGCTCGAGCAGCGCAACGCGGTCTCCACATGCATTGGCGTCCGCGCTGGCCGTCTGGGGACCGGCCGCCTGTGTCGTGCCGAGCATAGCGAGCGCGGTGACGCCCGAGCGGTTCAGCGGATTCGCCGAGAAACTGAGCGCGCCGGCGCTCACATCGCACGTGTCGTCGGTGGGCGCCGAGACCGTGCCGTCGGCTGTCACGTCGCCAGCGCCCGAGTGACACGCGGCTAGCGTATCGCCTTTCGCCGATTGCGCGACGATATTCTGCACGCTCGTTGCCACGCTCGCGCCGTTGTCGGTACGGCTCTGCGATTCGGCACCCAGCGCGAACGCCATGCGGTTGCCGTCGGCAACGGTATTCAGGGTCGCGCCGGCGGCGACGAAGGCGGGCACCGTCTGCTGAGGGTCGACTCCGCCAAGGAACGCCGATACGCGCGTAGACGCGGCCGCGACGTTCGACGCGGTCAGGCCGCCCGCCGCCAGCGCGTCGGCGACGATTGCGCTCGAGTAGGGCGAAAGGACCATCGTCGACGGTGCGCCGACATACACGGCCGACAGCGAGGTTTCGCCGGGCGCGCCAGTGGCGCCGGTGGCTTCCTCTGTGTAGCTGCCGCCGGTCGATTTTACGAGCAGCGGCCAACGCAGCGTGCCCGGCAGCACGAAGTGACCGTCGGCATCGGTGACCGTAGTGGCGAGCGGCGTGGCCGCGACGTGTCCATCGGCGTCCACGGCATACGCCGCGACTTGCGCGCCGGAGACGGCACCGAGATACACGTTGCCGTTGATGGGAGGTTGCTGATCGACCGCGCCGCCGCACCCGGCAACCACGACACACAGCGCGGCGAGGACGGCGGAGTTCGCGATGCTCGTAGTCAAGGCGTCTGGAACGCGCGGAAAGTGCATGGCTGTCTCCGGGTTTGATGAATCTTTTAGGAATGTTAACGGCACATTACGAGACGGCTTGAGCGAATCGAGGAATCGAGACTTCCCCGATATCCCGCACTAACAATCGGCGAGATGAACCCCGGCATCTATCCACGCTGGTTGCCCGCGCGCAGTCGGCCGTCCGTCCAGCTCACATGCAACCGGCTCGGAAATCCGGCGGGCCATTCGACTGAACGCATGAAATTTTACGCCACCAGCCACGACTAATCCGTAATGTAGTGTGCAACTAATCTCGGACACTGCGTTAAGTTCTTCTTCCGCAACGGCCGGCACCAGTCCGATATTGAACTGATGCGGCTGTATCCAGTTGTACCGGTGCATCAGGTAGTGGCAAATATCCCGGTGTGCTTCCTGCGCCGACATATATCCCCCTGACAGCAGCCATTCCGCCTTGAAGCTGCGGAACAATCTTTCCATCGGCAGTTATCCCAACAATTTCCTCGACGGCTCATGCTCTGCTGTATCCGATAGCGCAAGAGGCGTTGACGGAATTGCGGCTTGCATATTGACCGCCTTGATCCGAGCGAAACACCAAGCCTCCGGTCGACCACGTTGCTCAATAGGCCATCTCCAACGCCTGCACGACCAGATCGGCATCAGGGCGTGTCGCGAACGCCCAGACAACAACCCGACGCGTGAGCAGGTCGAGAACTACGGCCAGATAATGCCAATGGCCCTGCGCCCAGACATACGTGATGTCACCACACCTGATAGGCATACTAACGCCAAATTTGCGATTGAGATGAGTCGGGATATCGATCCGCTTGACCGTGGCGGCAGAGCACTGTCTCACCGACGCCGACCGAGCGGCTTGCTTCCATATGGCTATAGCCCTGGTCGAGCACCAAAGAGGCGACTTGCTGTCTGAACTGCGGGGAAAACGTTCATCGTTGCTTTCTCATCAGACACCTCGTGATGGCGAGCATTCTCGCCTAAATCAGTGTCCGGATTCGCTAAACCGCTAAAACGGGGAAGGGCCACGGCCGGGCTCCGCCCTGTACGGCAAATGATTACGTGCCGTGCTGCGCTTCGTCGCCAGCGAATAAGCATACGTTCACCACGAATCGTAGACCTCTTACGGTGCGCCGATAGATGGAGAGCCGACGACGCCGGGCTCAAGCAGACCGACCTCGGGTTTTCTGTTAGCAGTATCGGCCGACCACACAGTCTTTTTTGGTACATCTCCACCTCTTGGACCGCCAATGGGGACGCCTTTTCCATTTACCTATTGCACATGCGCGACTGACGTACTAAACCTATACATTAGGTCTATGCCGTCACCGTTGGACAGACCGCGGCTCGCAGGTATGTCGCTTGCTTGGGCTTTGCACACATTCGTGTAATCGCAGTGACGCATCACCGTTGACGCTCTCATGAACCGCCACGATGACTCGACTAGCGAAACTCCCGGTGTTCGTGCTGTACCTTACAGGGTTGGCACTGAGTCCCGGTGCGCCTGCGCAAGAAGATGCATACCCGGCATTTCAGCGGAAGGACTCCATGGAGGCGCGCGTTCAAGGGTGCGTCACTTGCCATGGGCGAAGCGGCCAGGGCACGAGGAACGGCTACTACCCGCGAATTGCAGGCAAGCCGGCCGACTATCTGTACAACCAGCTGGCGGCATTCCGGGATGGGACACGCGAGTACCCGCCCATGAACTACCTGGTGGCTTATCTGCCGGACGCCTACCTCCACGAAATTTCCGACTATTTTGCAAAGCAACGTCCGCCGTTTGCACAACCTGAAACGCCCACCGTCGACGCCGCCGGCCTCGAGCGCGCCGCCAAACTCGTTGCGGCGGGCGACAGTGTGCGCGGCATCCCGGCCTGCGCTGCGTGCCATGGCGTGGGGCTGACTGGCATGGAGCCCGGTATTCCCGGGCTCGTCGGCCTCAAGAGCACCTACATCGCCGCACAGCTCACCCGCTGGCGCGTCGGTGAACGGCATGCCCGCGAGCCCGACTGCATGCGTCGGATCGCGTCGAGACTGAGCGAAAGCGACGTCGCAGCGCTCGCCGCGTGGCTCGCTGCCCAGAACGCCCCCAAAGAGCCCACGCCCGAGCCGCGCAATGCCGGCCGGATGCCGTTCGTCTGTGGGAGCCAGCAATGAAGGCGCGCCCGTTGGTGATGATTGGCGTCGGACTAGCAATCATCGTCGTTGCCGTGCTGGCCGGGTTATATTTCTTGCGGCCAGGGATGCTGCCCGGACACAAAGGCGACACCCCGCTCAATACAACCCAGCAGGTTATTGCGCGGGGCCAATATCTTGCTCGCGCGGGTGACTGCGTGGCATGCCACACGGTGCCAGGCGGCAAAGAGTTCGCCGGCGGTCGCGCCATGCCGACGCCCTTCGGCAACTTGTACTCGTCCAACATCACGCCCGACGAAGCAACAGGCATTGGCTTGTGGACACCCGAGGATTTCTACCGCGTCATGCATGCGGGCATCTCGCGGGACGGCACGCTGCTGTATCCGGCAATGCCGTTCGCTTCGTACAGTAAGGTCACGCGCGCCGATTCCGATGCCATCTACGCGTACCTGATGTCGATCCCTCCCGTCGCACAGAAGAACAAGCCGCACGAGCTGCACTTCCCGTTCAACAATCGCGAGCTGCTCATCGGCTGGCGCTCGCTGTACTTCAAGGAAGCGGAGTTCGTAGCGGACCCTCAGAAGTCCGAGAAGTGGAACCGAGGCGCCTATCTCGTCCAGGGACTGGGGCATTGCGCCATGTGCCATACCGCCATCAATGCACTCGGCGGTTCCTCGGAATCCAAGGCATTTGAAGGCGGCATGATTCCCAATCAGAACTGGTATGCACCGTCGCTGACGTCGAACCGGGAGGCTGGGCTGGGCAACTGGAGCCTCCAGGACATCTCGGACCTGCTGCAGGTCGGCGCTTCACACCGCGGCACGGTGTACGGCCCCATGGCTGAAGTCGTCTACAACAGCCTGCAATACCTCAGCGATGAAGATGCCGAGGCCATGGCGGAGTACCTCAAGGCGCTGCCACCACGGGATTCAGAACCACCACCGACCAGCCAGGCGCGTCTGGTCGACCCCGGCGTCATGGAACTGGGCCGCACGACATACACGAAGCAGTGCGCCGTCTGCCATGGTGACGCAGGCAAAGGACAGCCTCCCGAGTTTCCGCCGCTGGCGGGTAATCAGTCCATCACGATGTCCTCGCCGGTGAACTCGATTCGTATGGTGCTCAACGGTGGCTACGCACCGGGCACCCGCAAGAATCCGCGTCCATACGGCATGCCGCCTTTCTCTCACATCCTCGACGACAAGGAAGTGGCGGCCGTCGTGACCTACATCCGGGTCGGATGGGAGAACAGCGGAACGCCGGTCACGCCCGCCCAGGTCAGCGAACTACGCAAACTATTACCCGAGTAAGGAGGCCGCAATGGCGCAACCCGACCGGCCAGACCCGGCAGGCCCGCACGCCCCACCGGACCAGGAGTTGGAGCGCATCGTCAGGGCGGGTCCAGCCGGGACGTTTGCTGTGGCCGGCGTCGCTACCGCCATCGTTGTGGTGACGGTGCTGCTGTTCTACATCTTCGTGTACGTGCCAAGGGGAGTCGTCCAATGAGCGCTCCAGTCTCGCCGGCCCAGCGTCCGCCAGAAGGGTCTCACCACGTCGCCGACGCAGCGGAGCGTCGATGGACGTTCATCGTCGGCGGCATCATTGCCTTTCTGATTATCCTGATGGTGTTCACCGGCCTGCACTGGGCCTCGATGCCACCGTCGCGCGTCGAGGTCATCGACCCGCGCACCGTCCATATGTCCGGGGAATTCGTGGAGAGCAACCTCGGCACGGTGCTGGACAACAGCGGCAAGGTGACTGCTCGCCTAGTTGCCCAGCAGTATTCGTTCGAGCCGCAGTGCATTGTGGTGCCGGCCAACATGCCGGTGACGTTCCGCGGCACCAGCACCGACGCCATCCATGGATTTATTGTTGGGCGAACGAACGCCAACACCATGCTGGTGCCGGGCTTCGTGGCGACGTTCACGACCGAGTTCAAGACGCCGGGCGAGCAGTTGATGCCCTGTCACGAGTATTGCGGAACGGGGCACGAGGCGATGTGGGCGAAAGTTCAGGTACTGCCGCGTGACGAGTTTCTCGCGAAAGCGGCAGACGGCAGGAGGTTGAATTGTGTTTCTCGCTAAACGACTGGTTCTCGCTCACCTGTGGGTCGCCTTCATCGCATTCTTTGCTGCGTTGCTCTTGGGCGAGTGGCAGATGTTCGTGCGTAGCCCACTGCATGCCTGGCTCAACAACCCCGAGCATTACTACCGTTCGGTAACGGCGCACGGCACGGTCATGGCTTACGTGCTGCCAACACTCGTGGCCATGGGTTTCGGGTATGCCATCTGCGAGTTGAGCCTGAAACGACCGCTTATCGGGTTGCGCTGGGCGTGGTTTGGTTTTGGAATGGTGATCTTCGGAACGCTTCTCGCGGGCGGGACCGTCGCCGCTGGTGGCGCGTCTGTTCTCTACACGTTCTACCCGCCGATGATTGGCAGCCCGGTCTACTACCTCGGCGTGGTCTTTGTGGTGGTGGGGTCGTGGGTCTGGGTGGCACTGATGTCCGTCAACCTGCGCGCTTGGCGCCGCGCGAACCCGGGCGCGACAGTCCCGCTGGCGATGTTCGGCAACGTGGCGGGTGCCTATCTGTGGGCATGGACATCCGTAGGCGCCGCATCTGAAGTGCTCATCCTCGTTCTGCCCGCATCGCTGCATCTGACCGACACTATCAATGCAGGCTTGGCACGGGTTCTGTTCTCTTGGACCTTGCACGCGATCGTGTACTTCTGGCTGATGCCGGCTTATATCGTCTTCTACACCATCGTGCCGCGCGCGGTAGGTGGCAGGCTTTACAGCGACACGATGGGGCGCGTGGCGTTCGCCCTCTTCCTCGTGTTCTCCATGCCCATCGGCATCCATCACCTGTTTGCGGACCCCGAAGTGGGTGCGGGTTTCAAATTCGTCCATGCAGCAATGACGGCCATGGTATCGGTGCCGACGCTGCTGACGGTCTTCACCATTCTCGCGTCCGTTGAAATCGCGGCGCGGCTTCGCGGCGGCACGGGCCTGTTCGGTTGGGTCAAGGCGCTGCCGTGGGACCGTCCGATGATGCTGGCCGTCACTTTCGCTTTCATCATGCTGGGCTTCGGCGGTGCCGGCGGGCTCATCAACATGAGCTATCAGCTCAATGAGTCGGTACATAACACGCAGTGGGTAACGGGGCACTTCCACCTCATCTTCGCCGGCGCCATCGTCATCATGTATTTCATGATTGCGTACGAGCTGTGGCCACAGCTGACCGGCTGCCGGCCGCTGTCGACTGTGCTCATCAAGGCGCAGCTGTGGTTGTGGTTCGTCGGCATGATGGTGCTCACCATGCCGTGGCACTGGGTTGGTCTGCTTGGGATGCCCAGGCGCATGGCGTACTACGACTACAGCAATCCGGCGCTGCACCCGCAAGCTTGGACGGTCACGGCATCAACGATGGGTGGCGCACTTCTCGTTCTATCGGGCATTTTGCTGATGTTCATTCTGACGACCGCCAAGCGGCAGAGCGCCGCCCCTGCACCTTTCGAGTTCAGCGTATCGGTCCATCCCAGCGCGCGACCGCCTGAAGTGCTGAACCGGCTTGGCCTGTGGGTGGCGATGATGATTGCGCTGACGATCGTCAACTACGGTTACCCGATTGGCCAGATGGCCGCGCTGCGAGAGGCCTACGTGCCTATCATTCCTATCGGGAGCCGGTGATGAGCGAGCCGCGCACCTACACCTGGAGCAATCGCGGGTTTCGCTGGAGCGTGCTGTCGCTCGTCGGCCTGACGGCGGTCGCGATGTTCGTGGGCTTCATCTGGCTGCCAGCAGCCCAACCTGACTTCCAGTCGGACGGTCTCTGGGCCAGCATCTGCCGCGCAGCGGGCGTGCCATATCGATGGGGCGGCGCGGGCAAGGCCGGTGAGACGACAGAACCTATCTCCACGAAAGTGGTGCTGGACCGCCAGATGGCACGCGCCGGAACGACGGAGGCTGTCGGACGGGGCGCAACGCTGGCGTTGAATTGCACGATGTGCCATGGTGCGCGAGGGCTGAGTTCGTCGGATGCGCCGAACCTGGCCGGACAGTATCCCGAAGTCGTCATCAAGCAACTGAATGACTACAAGTCCGGCAAGCGCACCAGCGCGATCATGCAGGCGCTGGCCAGCCGTTTGTCTGATCGGGACATCGCAGACCTGGCTGCTTACTACGGGTACTTGCCCAAAGCCCGAACGGCGCCCACCACCTACGGTGAATCGTTGCCGTCACTGGTACGAACCGGGGACCCATTGCGCAACATTGCGCCGTGCATCTCCTGCCACGGCGGCGTGGACCAGAAGCTCGGCGCACCTTGGTTGGAAGGAATGCCGAAGGCTTATCTCGTCACTCAGCTGAAGGCTTTTGCGTCCGGCGCCCGACGCAACGACTCGGAAGCGCAGATGCGGAACATGGCGCGCCCGATGACACAGAACGAAATCGACGCTGTGGCAACGTTTTACGCGCGTAAGGCTCAATCGGCCACGCAGTGAGGGTTCGGATTTTGGGGGGACGCTTGTCGGTCACATTGAGCTTCCCTCGGTTTTTCGCCTTCCAACGGTCCCGAGCTATGCAGCGGAGTCCTTGGTCTGCTGAGCTTTGATCCAGTCCCGAAGGAACCGCTCCGGAGAAACAAAGCCGAGCGACGAATGACGACGACTGCGGTTGTAAAACA
>NZ_LFZP01000072.1:0-27729 GCF_002925705.1 Burkholderia anthinoferrum | reverse complement strand
TCTGGACCGCGTCAGCCGATTCCATCCTCGAAAAGCTGCATCGACTTTGCTCGCGAATCAGCGGAACAGGACACTAGGTCGCCGCGTTCGATCAGCGCGCCTACTAATGCCTCACGCGATACGTCTTTTCCTGCACGAGCATATGCTTGCAGCGTCGGATCCAGATCATCGATGCCACTTGGCAGGCCGGACGTGAGCTGTCGGCAGAACGCGCGCCAGAGGGTCGCATGGACGGCGTTGCATCGACTGATACTGGGCGGGTCGGCAGCATCAACTCGGGCGCCTAATTCGCGTAGGGTGGTTGCGGCACGCATCACGGCAGTATGGATTTCAGGTTCAACCGCAATCGGCAGCCCGAGCGTTGGGCTACAGGCAATACGGATACCGTCGGGGACAGGCCGACATTGCAGACCGCGTACGTAGTCACCACCATCGAATGGTAGGGCGTACCAGTCGCGGTTGTCCGGCAGGCTGATCACGGTCAGGATGCGCGCCGCGTCTTCGACGCAGCGCGTCATAGGGCCAACATGGCTGAGCAAGCCGAACGGGCCGCGTGGCGCATGGGGCACGCGCCCGAAGCTTGGTTTGAACCCGAACGTTCCCGTGAATGCAGCGGGAATACGAATGGAACCACCGCCGTCCGTCCCGATTGCTGCGGGGCCCATCCCGAGCGCAACTGCTGCTGCTGCACCACCGCTGCTGCCGCCGGGCGTCCGCGTGAGATCCCACGGATTGCGTGTAGTACCGGTAAGGGGGCTATCCGTGACGATCTTATGTGCAAAGTCGGGCAGCGTGGTCTTGGCAAAGCAGATTGCACCCGCTTCACGCAGTCTTGCAACGCAGGGACTGTCCGAATGAGCCGCTTCCGGCGCGGTAACGCGAGAGCCGAACCGAGTCGCGACGCCTGAGATGGAAACGTTGTCCTTGATGGTGATCGGTACACCGTCAAGCGGTCCCAGAGGTATGCCGCGTCGCCATCGAGCCTCGGAGGCCTCTGCCATGCTGAACGCTGTGTCGGTGATTTCGCAGACCGCATTGACCACCGGGTCGAGCAGCTGAATGCGATCGAGCACGTCACGCAGGACGTCGACCGGCGAGGCCTCCCCGTTTTCGTAGAGGGCGCTGAGTTCGTGCGTCGTGAGCTCGCAAAGGTTATTGGTCATTTCGCCTCCAATTAATTATAATAAATTGAAGGTAGGCGCGAAGATGGTGTGTGTCAAGGGCGCTCGAGGATGGGTATTTATCGGGTAAACACGAAGATGGCGGCCGTTGACAGCCGATTTCTAGGCTCGTAGATTAGTGATAATAAATTTGTCGAAGAGTGCTGTCGCCGCCGAAGGTCGGCCTGTCTGGTCTAGCGCTTCCAGCTCGGTTGGTGGCGAAGCCAGACATATCCATTGAGCGCGCGTCACCACGGCCGACAGCACGGCGCTGGCGGGTAGGGCTACGGCAAGTGTTGCGACGGGGGAAGTGCTCCGCAGAGATGGGGAGCCGAAACAGAACGGATCAACGAAGACTGATGCGGTCCTCGGCGCCTTTGATTATTTGCGATAGCGGCGTGTCGAGTGCCTCAGCCAGAACGAGTAGGGCTTCGAGTCCGGCAACCGTCTCGGCGCGTTCGACGAGCGAGACGGTGTTGGGGTGGACGTTTGCGCGAACAGCAAGCCCGACCTGTGTCAGCTTTTTTCTTTTGCGACGGCTGCGTATCTCGTTGCCGAGCGCTTTGATGAATGATTCTGTGGTCATGCCAACTCGATTTGATTAGGCAAATCGAGTATCGGGGAGCATTCGCTCGGAAATTCACAATATATTGTGAATTCGATCTGTTTTGCCCTAATATTCACAATATATTGTGAATTTTTGTGAGCAATGTGGGCAAAGCGCTGGACCGGCGGGCGGGGGTGTTTGAGTCAAGGGACGTCGCCCCTAGGGTGACGTGTCACGTTGAGATGGCGCGCCCTTTTGATTGGTGTGAGCTTCTGAGGGACATATGATAGGAACCTTAAATATATTGAGCTACGTCAGCATCTTGATGCTGATTGCTTTGGGGCTAGCCATTGTTTTCGGCCTGATGGACATCGTGAACCTCGCACACGCGGAATGGGTGACGATCGGGGCCTACACGTTGGCAGTGACGCAATCGTTGGGCGGGCCGCATGCGTTCTGGCTCGCGTTGTTTGTGGCGCCGGTGGTGGGTGCGGTGCTCGGGTGGTTCCTTGAGCGCCTCGTGATCCGATTGCTCTACGACCGTCCGCTTGACACATTGCTCGCGACATACGCGATCAGCCTAATCGTTCAGAAAGCCCTCGAACTAGTTTTCGGCACACATCCGATGCTGGTGTACGCGCCCTTAGAGGGGGCGATTCCCGTGCCAGGGGGCAGCTATCCAGCGTATCGACTCTTCGTGATTGGCGTTGCAGCGGTGGTGACGACCGGTTGCTGGCTGCTATTTGCCTATACACGCTTCGGAGTTCAGCTGCGTGCTGTGATCCAGCACCCAGCGATGGCGGAGGCAGTCGGTATCGACACGCGGCGGCTGAACCGGCTGGCGTTCTGTGGCGGTGCCGCACTCGCATCGCTGGCCGGCGTCCTTGTCGCGCCGATGATATCGGTGGAGTCCCATCTTGGCCTCGCCTATCTGGCCAAGGCGTTCTTCGTGATCGTGTTGGGCGGTATTGGTTCGATCGCCGGCAGTCTGCTGGGCAGCGCGTTCGTCGGCACGGCCGAAACGCTGCTCAGCTATCGCGTGGATCCGTCCCTTGCCTCGGCGATCGTGCTGATTCTGTCCATCGTTCTGATCCGTTTTCGGCCACAGGGCCTGTTGCCCGGTTTCAGCGCCGCCCATCAGCTCCACGGTAAAGGTTGAATCATGCTCAGACAACTTCTTGCGAGTACGCGCCGCTGGCTGTTTCAGCCAGCGATCGGTATCGAAGACATCTCGCCGATGGCAATCGGCGCAGCGATTGTTGCTGCCGCATTGATCTTGCCGTTTTCCCTGGGGAGCTATCTGCTTTCGACCGTGCGGGATGCGCTGATCATGGGGCTGCTGGCGCTGAGCTACGACCTGTTGTGGGGCAGGGCTGGTGTGCTCACGCTCGGACACACGACCTTCTTCGGACTCGGCGCGTACGGTTTCGCAATCGCTACCGTGCAATATGGACAGACGTCCACCGTAGGCGTAATCGTGGGACTGGTCTGTGCCGTGGTCGTCGCGGCCGTGTTGGGCTATTTCCTGTTGTTCGCCGGTGTGCGGTTGCACTTTTTCGCCATCGTCAGCATGGCCGTGCTGATTGTCGTCCAGCAACTGGCGACAAGCTGGCAGTCGGTCACGGGCGGTGACACGGGCCTCCTCGGCATTCCGGGATTGTCCTTCTCACTGGTCGGGCGCACGCTCAATTTGAGCGGAGCGCGCGGGTCCTGGTATACGGTCGTGACCGTGCTTGCCGTGCTGCTCGTCGCGACCTGGCTCGTATGCCGCAGCCGATACGGCAAAGTCTTGACCGCAATCGCGACGAACGAATGGCGCGCAAAAGCGTGCGGCTATCACACGTCCGGGCACCTTTTGCTGGTGTTCATCGTATCGGCCGGACTTGCCGCTATCGCAGGAACGTTGATGGCTGCCTGTTCGGGGGTAGTGGCGCCCGATGTGTTCTCGCCGGTACTGGCCACCGAAGTCATTCTATGGGTGGCGATCGGCGGTAAAGGCACGCTCGGTGGTCCGGTGCTCGCCGCCGTCGGGTTGACGCTGCTTAAGCAAACGGTATCGAGCGCAACTACTGACGGATGGCCGCTTCTGCTCGGCGCATTGTTCCTCTGCTGCGTGCTGTTCCTGCCCAACGGCGTACAGCTCGGTGGCTTGATCGCTTGGGCACGTCGGATCGACCGAATTCGACGGGGGCGTAGCCCCTTACATCGTGCCGAACGCGTGGAAGGAGGCCAGTAATGGATACGCCGCTGATAAAGGGTGAAGGGTTGCAGCGCGCGTTCGGCGGCATTCATGCGGTCGACAACGTCGATGTGTCGATTGGCTCGCGCGATCTGCTGTGCGTGATTGGCCCGAACGGCGCTGGCAAGAGCACTTTGGTCGGGCTGTTGTCCGGTGCGATCGCGCCGGGGGCCGGAGAGTTGTACCTCGCCGGTGAGCGCATGACGGGTCGGCCGATGCACCGATTCTGCCGACGCGGCGTGGTTCGCAAGTTCCAAGGCACGAACACATTTCTTTCAATGAGCGTGCGCGAGAACCTCGTCGTCGCGGGCCTCGGTGTTGCGTCGTACCGGGACACGCCGATGCCGAACCCGGACGCCATTCTGGACGAGATAGGACTGTCGGACCAGGCCAACTTATGTGCGATGACCCTACCGCATGGTGAACGCCAATGGTTGGAGATCGGTATGGCGATGATGTGCCAACCCGAGTTGCTCTTGCTCGATGAACCGGCCGCCGGCTTGTCGGCCGCCGATGCGCAGCGGCTCGTACGCCTGATTCACCGTCTGCGCGAGCGCTGCGCGGTACTCGCGATCGAGCACGACCTGAGCTTTGTCGAGGCGCTACGGTGCGAGACCTGGGTCATGCACCGTGGCCGGATTGTTCGACGAGGCTCCTATGCGGACATCGCGCGCGACGAAGAAATCCGACGCATCTATCTCGGTCAGGGAGCGGGTCATGCTACACATTGAGAATCTGTCTGCCGGATATGGCGACGTTGCAGTGCTGCATCAACTCAACCTCGACGTCGGGCCAAACGAAGTTGTTGGCGTGCTTGGCTGTAATGGCGTGGGCAAGACGACCCTGGTCAAAGCGATCATGGGCTTGCTGCCACGCGTGACAGGCGACGTGCGGTTTCAGGGGCAATCCCTCAACGGCTTGCGCACCCATGCGATCGCCCGACGCGGCATCGGATTGGTTCCTCAGGGGCGCTGGATTTTTCCCAAGCTGACCGTGCGCGAGAACCTCATGATGGGCACGCAGGCTGCGGGTGGTGGGGCGATTCTCGACGAGGTGTTCGAATATTTCCCCATTCTCAAGTCCCGACTCTCGCAGCACGGCGGGACGCTGTCCGGCGGTGAGCAACAGGTGCTCGCGATTGCCCGCGCGCTGTGCGGTCGGCCGAAACTGCTGTTGCTGGACGAACCGTCCGACGGTGTGCAGCCGAATCTGGTCGAGCTGATCGGCGAGGTCATCCCAACGTTGTGCCGCCGATCGCAGCTCGCCGTGCTCCTGGTCGAGCAGAACCTCGATCTCGTGCTGCGCAGCGCGCAGCGCTGCATCGTGCTCAAGAACGGGCGAGTTGCCCATGCCGGCCGCATCGAGCCCCGAAGCAGTGCCGCGGGGGCCCATCCGTTGGCGCAATACCTGTCGCCGGCCGCCGAGTCTGACACGCCTTCAATCTCTTCACCACATTCGACGCATTCCAACCTGAACTGCACCCAATGAAGAACATGATGAACCGCCGTGCCTTTACCCGAACCGCCTTATTCAGTGCCGTCGGCGCCCTCGCCACTTCCGCTATGTCATCGTTGGGACGGGCCGCCACGCCGCTCAAGATTGGCTTGCTTGCACCGCTGAGCGGTCCGCTCACCCGCGTGGGTGAGACCAACCGCGACTGCGCGCAGTTGGCCGTCGACGAAATCAACGCCGCCGGTGGATTGCTGGGGCGCCCGTTGCAACTGAGCGTCGAAGATACCCAGATGTCCACCGCAGTGACGCTGCAGAAAGCGCGGCAACTATTGATGCGCGATGAGGTCGCGGTCCTGACCGGCATGGTGCTACCGTCCGAGCGCGAAGCAGCGTTGCAGGCTGCTAAGTCCGCTGGGCGGCTCGTGATCTACCCGAACTTCGACGAGGGGCGCTGCGATCCGAATCTGTTCACTACGGGCCTGACTGTCAACCAGCGCGTCGACCCACTGATCGATTGGCTGATGCGCCAGGGTGGTCGCACCGTCTGCGCGGTGGTCTCGGACATCGGCAGCAACCGCAAGGTGCTGGTGCCCGCGCTGCAGGCTGCGGTGAAGCGTTACGGCGGGCAGTTTCTCAACGTGTATTGGTTGCCGTTCGGCACACGCGATTATGGTGCGGTGTTGCAGCAGATCGCAAGCCAGCGCCCACAGATCGTCTGGCACAGCATCGGCGACGACCCGGTCACCTTCGTCAAGCAGTACCGCTCGTTCGGCATGAAACCGCAACTGGTGACTGACATTGCGCACGAGTCGCTGTCGATCGCAACCACCGGCGCGTCGACCGGGATCATCGGTGTGTCCTCGTATTTCATGAGCGTCGACAACCCGGAGAACCGGGACTTTCTCGCGCGCTACACGGCACATGAAGCTGGCCCACACTACCCCCGGTTGGGGCAGTTGGCCGTGGTGCTACCGCACGGCGAGTGCACATATGCCGGACTTCGCCTGTTTGCAGCGGCGGTCAAGGCGGCCGGCAGCGTCGACGTTGCCCGCGTGAAAGCCGCGCTGCCGGGTGTTTCGTTAAATCTACCGCGTGGCAAGGCGGGCGTGAGCCGGGACGGCGACCATGTGTTGTGCCAAACCCGTATCGGCAGGGCACTGTCGGACGATAGTTTCGCGGTGTTGGAATCGGCCGGACCGATTCCACCGCAGTGCGAGGGATAGGCATCTGGTATTCAAACGCGTTCTAATTTCTCTCAATTATTAAGGATTACATATGAATGACGTACTGGGAATGAACGTCGAGCAACTAATGGTCGGCTACCGGCACCGCTCGTTCTCGCCCGTCGAGGTTATTTGCGCGGTTCTGGACCGGGTCGCGCTCTTCAATCCCCTTGTCAACGGCGTGTGCAGCCTCGACGAGGACGGCGCGCTGGCCGCCGCCCGCGAGTCGGAGCGACGTTGGATGCGCGGGGAGCCATGTGGATTGCTGGATGGCGTGCCGGTCTCGGTCAAGGACCTCGTCGCTGTGCGCGGACTGCCTACCCGATTCGGATCGCTCACGTCACCCAGTGCACCGGAGGCCGATGACGCACCCGCGGTCGCGCGATTGCGACAGGCCGGCGCGCTGTTATTCGGCAAGACCACGACTTCGGAGTTTGGCAACAAGATCGTCACGGACAGCCCGCTCACCGGCATTACCCGTAACCCGTGGGACCGGTGTCTCACGTCCGGCGGAAGCAGCGGTGGATCCGCTGTAGCGGTTGCGCTCGGCATGGGACCGTTGTCGCTGGCTACCGACGGCGGCGGGTCGATCCGCGTCCCAGCCTGCTGGAGCGGGGTGGTCGGAATGAAACCGTCGTTCAACCGGGTGCCGGCTGGTACGGCGGTGAGTTGGACTCACCTGTCGACGCTTGGGCCGATCGCGCGCTGCGTAAGCGACGCGGCGCTGATGCTGACGGTGATGGCGCGCCAGAGCGATGCGCGAAGTCTTGCTTCTGCTTGTCCCGATCTGCGTATCGGTCTGGATGATGGCATCGCCGGGTTGCGCATTGCCTATTGCCCTGCGCCTGCGGGCGTACAGGTCGAGCCCGACATCACCTCGAGCGTCCGTCAGGCGATGGGCCTGTTCGAGGCGCTCGGGGCACATGTCGAGGAAACGGCTGTGAAGCCGCTTGACGGCTATCTGGAGAGCCGCATGCACGCAATCCAGTGGGCCGTCTTCTTTGCACAAAGGGCCCGGCAGCTTCCTCCCTCGGCGCGGTCGCAGCTCGATCCGGATGTGTGTGCGCTGGCCGAGGCGGGCGATAGCGTCCCCACTTCGACCTTCGTTGATGCGCTTCAGGCGCGCCACGCGCTTACGGTCGCGATGGCCGCGTTCTTTGAAGACTACGACCTACTGCTCACGCCGACATTCCATTGTGCCCCGCCGCTCGCGCAGGGGCGGCCCGAGCACTCGCGCATGGCGCCGCCTTTGACGTCGTGGTGCAACCAGACTGGCTTGCCAGCGGCGAGCGTGCCGTGTGGTTTGCCGGGCGGGTTACCGACGGGCCTACAGATCATCGGGCCGTCGGAGGGCGATGCGCTGGTGCTGCGCGCGGCACGGGCGTACGAGTGCGCACGTGGTCCATTTCCGGCTCCGCCAGAGGCGATCCGGGATCGGATCGAGGACATGGAGGTGCGCACGTGAGTCCGCCTATTGCCAAGATCCTGGTTCATCTGGTCGAGCGTCGTGCGGAACTACACGTACCGGTTGACCCGCCGCATCGACAAGTCGTCGTGGCGGCGGTCCTGCGGCTCGACGGCTGGCGAGCGGATGGGCCGATTGTGACGCTTGAGTCGCTCTATGAACTGGGCGCTGAGCTTGGCACGTTGCTCACAGGCCGCGCGCGATGGGCGCTGGATGTCCCGCCGTCGGCAATTCAGGCCTACGGCAAGGCCGCGCTTGTGGGCAGCGAGGTCCCGCTCGAATGTGCGGCGGCGATCTTACATCCCCGCATGGGCAAGGCCATGCGCGAGAGCTTGCCCGGCGCCACGTCGTTGATCCCGTCAGTCACCAAGCGCGGTGCGCCAGGGACCTGTGTGGACGTTCCGCTGCACGGGAGCACCGATATGTGGAGCTTTGACCACTTCGACACGGTCTCGCTGACGCTTACCGATGCGCCAGCGCCGAACGAGATCGTGGTGGCGATCGGACTGGCCGACAGCGGTCGGCCGCTCGCGCGTGTGCGACCGGACTGAACAGTGTCGATTCCAAGACGGCACGACACGAATAAACAATCACAAAGAGGAAGGAGACGTCATGCAGATAAGAAGACTTCGGGGAAGCGCGGGTAAGTTGGCTGTGATGTTGGGCATGTGCACCTGTGCCGGGATCGCGCATGCGCAATCATCGGTCTTGCTGTATGGGCTCGCGGACGCTTTCGTTGGCGAAGTGCATCCCGCCGGTGCAGCCGGCAATGCGTGGCAAGTCGGTTCTGGCGGGATGACGACTTCGTATTGGGGGATGTCCGGTAAGGAAGATCTGGGCGGGGGTATGAAGGCCATCTTCACACTCGAGAGCTTTTATCGCCTCAACGGCGGCCAGGTCGGCTCGTTTCCTGGACAGTCATTTTTTGGGCGAAATGCCTTCGTTGGTCTGAGCGGCCATTTCGGAGAGTTGACGCTGGGGCGCAATACCGCGCCACTGTTCGTGTCGACGCTGCTGTTCAATCCGTTCGGCAATTCGTTCGTCTTCTCGCCGATTGTCGTACATAATTTCCTTGGCTCGGCCATGGGTGCTGCGTCACTCCAGAGCGACACGGCGATCGATAATTCGCTCCTTTATCAGACCCCTGAGGTTGCCGGTCTGTCCGGAAGCCTGCTGTACAGCAATGCCGGCGTTGCCGGCCATGCCGGGCAGGCCAACTACAGCGCGAACGTGTTGTACTTCGCCGGTCCATTTTCCGCGACGGCCGCCGTGCAGAGTTTGCATACGGCATCGCTGTTTCTCAACGGCGCCACCGCGCAGACCGCGTGGATGGTCGGTAGCGCGTATCGGTTGCGTGTGGTCAAGCTGTTCGCCCAGTACGAGCGCGTGGACAACAACAATCACGTCACGGACGATACGGTGCAGTTGGGGGCAAGCGTTCGGATAGGGTTAGGAAGCGTACTGATGTCGTGGGCGGGAACGCGGCGGCGACCGCCGGTAGGCGATCATATCCGTTGGTCGACGGTCGCGCTGGGTTACGACTACCCGTTGTCGAAGCGGACCGATGTGTATGCAGCGTGGCGCTATGACACGATCACTGGTGTGTCGACTGGCAACAGCGTGGGTGCCGGGATGCGGGTCAAGTTCTGAGCGGCACTGAACCGTTGGAGCCGAACATCGCCGGAGTGGGTATCCGGCGCTTCAGCCTAGCGCTCGCTGGAGTTCGAGACGGCAGCTTGCGTTCGGCTTGATGTGAGGCTCGCGGTATCATGTCTCAACATCATTGTGAACACCTCATGGCTCATGGTTTTGCCGAAATTCCGACGCTCGGGTCGCAAGCCGCTTACCAAAGGCGATCTTCTGCCATTGCCGACCGCGAAGGTCCGTGCGCTGTCCCTCGAAAATCATATGGCACTGGCCGCTGTGCAGGCCGGACATGGAGGAGAGGAGCAAATCAGTTGTCTGCTCCGGGTTGTCTATCTCGCATTTTATATGCGCAGCGAGACCGGACCGGGCGCGGATTTGAGTATGTATCGGCAGGCTGAGGCCGCTTTGGACGCATGCATTGCTCGTGCGGAGCAGGGTGCAGCTTGGCTGTTGCTCGATCGCGAGCAGTCCACGATCGAGCAGATCTTGGTTGTTCATGACGAACAATTGGCGGCCGTGCCGATGCACAGGTACTGCGCTGCCTGGGAAAAACTCCAACGACTGATGACGGGGCAGCTCGCGTCACCCATTGCGGCGTCGAGCGCGGCGTCATGAGACCGAAAAGTCTCGCGTAGAGCACCCGGAGATCACCTTTCCCACCTATGAGGAGGTCGCGAAGTCGGCCGTGGACGTTGCGTCAACGCACGATGACCTCGTACCGCGCCTCGGTCATACCATCCGCGATTTCCGCGGGGATTCTGGTCGTGATTGATGATGAGGAAGCTGCCTTCCGGCAATATTCCTATGGAAAGTATTTTGGGTATGTCCCGCTCTCCGAGACCGACGAAGCCAAAATAGCCGTGGGCGAGGAGTCCGTACTTGATCGAACGCGTCGCCTCTTTTATGTGTGCTGCTCGCGTGCGGTGAAGGACTTGGCGGTCGTGGTTTTCGTTCCCGATGTCGCGGTGGCTCGCGCCGCGATCGTTGAACAGAATCTATTCCCCGAGACCGCTATTTGGGGCGTGCAGCATTTGGACTGAGACCGTCGATCGAAAAAAGCAATCATTCCGCGGACTTGGTGCGCGTCTTCGCTGAAGTACAGAGGTATGTTCACATCGCAACAAAATTATCCGAATAAGGTGACACGGATCCCGGTACGTCGACGTGAAAAGCTGATAGATGAAAAAGAAACGAAAAACAAAAAGTGGTCGTGCGCGGCCAAGCAACCATCACATTTGGGATAACCTGATGGCACGGGCTGGCATGAAGCGTCCCGGACCGCTTTCCTTCGAGAATGCGGTAGAAGGTGTTAAGACGCTTGCCGGCCTCGAGCTCGACGACATGTACGTGCCTCACGTCTTCTATTCCGACGAGCGAGAGGTCGAGGAAACCGCGTTCCGACGTGAGATCGCCGAATCACAGCTGGGCTTGAATCGTACTGCTCGGGACGAGGTCGCAATTGATGTTCAATCGACTGCTGGGCTGGATGCGATCGATGAAGCGTTCGAAAGGGACATCGGATTCACATTTCGGCAGATGACTACCGCGCTGCGCGTGCTCTCGCAATGGGCTTCGGCAAACGATTTGGCTAAACTGGCATTTCGCTACGAGGCGACTGCGGACGAATTGTCTGAAGTGCTGAAACGATTTATAGAAGCAGTCGACCGTCCTCGTGCTCACAGGATTATCGCGTTCTTGACGCTCGATCCCCGCGAGGTCCGTATGCTTCTGGGTAAAACCGTGCATGAGTCCGATGTCCCGGTGTGGGAGCACACCAAGCGCAGTGCGAGGCTTAATCTGCGCCCGTTAATCGCATTGTCGGATGGACGCTTTACTTGGGGCGCATCTGCGGCGGAGCGCTCGAGCAGGGCGTGGGTAAACGCGATAATCAATGGCTATCTGCCGGCGGACTTCCCATGGGTTGAGACGAAAAAAGCTGTTCAGAAAATCAAGAACTATCTTGAGAAAGGGCTTGAGAAACGAGCCGCAGAAATTTGTGCACGCACGACCAAGTTTGTCGCGCCCGGTATTGATTTCATGCGGCGCTTTCCCAGCAATGGCTTCGCCGACGTTGGTGACTTCGACGTGCTCGCGTACTGGCCGGAGACTAATACGTGGCTTAGCGTGGAATGCAAGTACAATCAGCCGCCGTTCTGTCTCAAAGATGCGCGCAGACTGCGGGAGCGGATTTTTGGCGTACCGCCCGACCGAGCGCAGTTCGCGAAGATTGAAGGGCGCCGTGCGTTTTTGCAAGCAAATACCGACGAGCTACGAACGCTATTGGGTTGGCCAGAACCCGCTATCAGCGATCCGCCAACATTCCCGGAGGCGTACGTATGTCGAGACATCTATTGGTGGATGCGCTTTCCACCGTATCCTGTGCCCACGGAATTCGTGCGCGTGGACTCATTCGATCGATGGCTCAGAAGCAAGTTTGATCTCGGCAATGCTACTTGAACAACGACGTCGGTCTCTGAGCCGGTATTGATTAATCTAGCCGCTTCTTGGCAATATTGCGTATCCCATTGTGACGATTCAAAAGATATCCCGGATCCTCGACTACTGGCACAGCGTCGAATTCTTCAACAGCTACAGCCTCGATGATCAGCTCGATGAGGCCAGAGACGCGAATCGGAAAACGGTTTGCATCCGATCGACGAGCACTGGGTCGATTCATGGCTGGGACGAGGTGTCCGGACAGTCGGGTGAATTGTACTTAGTTCCATTTGACGTGGTGCAGGCCACGTCCGTGGTCGAACACACTGTTGCGGCGAGGTCGAAAGCACGTTCCGTGATCGACCAGATTCGCGATGAGGAAATGGCCCCCGAGGGTTTGACGTGCTTCGCGAAAGTAAAGCTGGGAAAAAGCGGACGGGTCAATGCCGATAGCCTGAGCGTGTCGGCTTTGCCGTGGGCTTTGGGTCGCCTGCAAAGTGGAGCGCTGGAAGATCTGTGTGCGGAGGCGTTTGAAGCAAGCCTGATCGCCCTGAGGGAGGATCTGACGACGCTAGTCGCCGAAGACCAACCCTTTGATGCGAAGCAATTGGTCGCGATGGTACGGCGGCTCCATGAATGGGCACGCTACGCTCCACTCAGCGATGGCCTCGCTTGGATGGTCATATCGTCAGTGGGAGCGCAACCGGCAGAGGCGCAGACCCGACCTAAGGATGAGAGCATCACCGCCGCGCAGTCCACCGATGCATCGTCCAAGGAGCAGCAGGAAGAGGATGAAAAACGAGACCTGCCGATCCTGAACAGCTTCTACATGCATGATCTGATGCAGGCGCAGCGCGAGCTGGACGGACCGCGTGTCCCGCGCGCGCTGAAGACTTATCTCTCCCTACAGGACGCTTCGAAGCTCGATCTGGACGCGCCCGATGGCCAGCGGACCATTCTTGAAACGCTGCGGCCTCGCAACGGAATCGGCGGGCGTTGGCCATCTCCCGTTGGCAATTTTCAGGCGCTGATGCAGCAATACGCGCTGAACAGGATGAAGACGTTGGGTGAGGGCGAAATCGTCGCGGTAAACGGACCGCCAGGCACAGGAAAGACAACGCTGCTGCGGGATCTCATTGCCCATCTCGTGGTCGAGCGGGCGAGGGTGCTAGCGTCGCTCGATGGGGTGAAGGCGGGCTTGTCCAGCGCGACCATCGAAGCCGTCTTCGCAGGTGGGAAATCTCATACGTTGCCAGTTCTGTCGCCAATGCTAACGGGCTTCGAGGTCGTGGTGGCCTCCAGCAACAATGGCGCAGTAGAAAATCTCTCACTCGAACTGCCGCAGAGTCGGCACCTCGATTCCGCACAACGCGAAACGCTGGGCTACTTCAAACCTATCGCAACGCGCTACGCAGGCAGCCATGCGACGAGGGCATGGAAGGCGCCCGAAGAGCCAGTTTGGGGGCTGGTTTCGGCTGCGTTAGGCAAGCGGGCCAACCGCACCCGTTTTGGTGATGTGTTTTCGAACCGTGCTGCAAAACCGGATGATCGGCCGGACCGGTTTCTGTCGAACGGTGAAGTCGATTTCCCGAGCTGGGATGCAGTGGGCGCGATGACCTACTGGCGGTACCGTGAAAAAACGCGTGGCGCACGTCCGGGATTTCGCGCGATGCAGGAACGCTTTAACACCGCGCATGCGGCTTGGCAGGCGGAGCATGGGCGCCTCGAAGCGCTCGATGCGGCGTTGAACGAGCTGGACACAAAGTGGGCAAACGTAACGCAGCGCTGTCCCGATCTGCTTCGTCCGGATACGGATGAAGCGACGCTGGATCGCCTGGACCGGCTGATGCGAGAGCTGGAAAGGGAGACCGAGCTGATTGAGCGACGTCTTGGCCCGTCCTTTATGCGTTGGTTATCCAGATGGCTCCGCCCCGATCTATATCGACGATGGTGCGAGACGGCGGAAGCTGCCTTCTCCCTTCGAGTCGTATGCGACAGACTGCGGACCGTAAGGTCGCTGCTTGAGCAGACAGGTGTGACTGTATGGCAGGGCACTGAGCTTGCAGAGGAGGTTTGCCAGGCCCGAGCTTTCTGGCAGAGCGATAAGCTGAATGGTCTGCGCAACGAGCTTTTTTCTACAGCCATGGCGTTGCACGAGGCGTTCTTCCACGAGGCCCAGACAAATGACCTGATCTTCGCGCTGTCCAGGATGCTTTCACGACCTCCAGTTGGCGAAGCGCGCAAGATCCTGTGGCAATGGTTCTTCATGCTGGTGCCCGTAGTGTCGAGTACCTTCGCGTCTTTCCGGCGACAGTTCGCTGGGATCGGGCCGGAGGATCTGGGTTGGCTGATTGTCGATGAAGCTGGGCAGGCGGTACCGCAGGCGGCCGTTGGCGCGATCATGCGTGCTCGACGCGTGGTTGTGGTGGGAGATCCTCTCCAGATCGAGCCAGTAGTTACGCAGTCTACGCGCCTGTTGATGCGCCTCGGCGAGTATTGGCTGCAGGAGCGGCGTCCACGTTATGCGGTGGACGTACACTCCGTGCAGACGCTGGCTGACCGGTGCTATCCACACGGTGTGCGACATCCTCTTGAGCGCGATCAGTTCATCGGTATTCCACTCGTCATGCACCGGCGCTGCGCGACCCCAATGTTCGAGATTGCCAATGCAATTGCCTATGATGGAAGAATGAAGCACGCGAAGAAGGGCAAACCCTCCGCGCATGGCGTGCTTGGTCATAGCGCATGGTGGCATGTAGCCGGTGATAGCCGTGATGGAACGAAGTACATCGTTGCGCAAGGACAGCGCGTATTAGAAGCGCTGGTCAGGCTGTACATCGAAGCACCGGATCTGACGGATGCGGAGCGGCCGGAACTACCTGATGCCTTCGTCATCACGCCGTTCAGGCAGGTCAAGCAGGGATTGATTGCACTTCTGGGTGATCATGAAGCGTGGCGTGCCGCGCTGTCAGGAACGGGAATGCGTGCGCCGGACAAGCTGGGTGAATGGGTAAAGAAGCGGGTCGGCACGGTCCACACGTTCCAGGGCAAGGAAAGCGAGGTGGTTTTCTTCGTGCTAGGTTGTGATGTGGAACAGACTGGAGCGATAGATTGGGCCGCGGCAGCTCCGAACCTGCTCAACGTGGCAGTTACTCGCGCGAAAAGCTATTTGTACGTCATTGGCGATTGCCACCTATGGGGAGGCCGCCAATATTTTGATACGGCACTCGCGATGCTCGGTGAATCACCTAGGCAGGTTGGCAAGCCAGCTCCGGCTGATGCAGACATTCATGCAGGGTAGACATGGCCGATGCCATGCAGCGGTACAGGGACGAACAGTTCGCAGCCACGCGGGGCAGAGGTTCACAGGCTTCTATGTGCCTTGGAAGTACGCGTGAAGCAGGCCACTGTGTTCCTTCCACAACGGTAGCAGCACATGTTGCACGCTGTCTGGGACGAGGGTGCAGCCGGAGTTAAGGTGAATGGCATTTGCGGGCTCCGCCTGGATCGCGCTGGATCGAGTTTGACGGTAGCGACGACGGTACCTCGACAGGAATCGTCTTGAGATATCGCGCGTTGGTGGATCATTCATAGAAGGTGCGCAGTGATGCTCCGATGCACGCTATCCAAAGCCGACAACAGCCGACTGAATTTATCGGTATCGTGGACGGGATCGTCGTTGCCCGACTGCGCGGAAACGCCGTCGCAACAAGGCTTCCGTCTGCCGATTGACAATTGAGTGGGCATGATTGCACACCTAGGCGCATTCCGTTGGTGATGTACGATGAAACGGTACTTAGAGCTGTTACGCGGGCTAACGCTATCCAGTTTTCGCGCGCCGTGGTGCATGATGGCATCTGTATCCATATCGATTCGCTCCGTGAGAATATGATCTGACCCACCCCGTGCGGGAAGATGCGTAGATTGACCGGCGCAGCTGTATAGCGACATGTCACAGCTTCGGTGTCGGAGAAGTGGTCGCCGTAGGCGGCACGGCGAGAGACATTGTGCCGCCGGAGGTGGCGAGGCCGCAGCAAGCACCACGGATTTTCATCGGGATGCGTGGGCGTGCTCCATCGCTCAGAACGTGTCGCGTCTGCTTTTTAGTGTTTTTTTAGTGTTCGGACTGCGGTACGGGAAGTTTCGTTTTAGGGGCCACAGCGGAAAGCCTTGCGGGCATTGGCTGACAGTACAGCCACAATTCAAAGTTAAATGAATCGTGATGTCTCGCCGGTGGCGGACGGCCAGGCAGGCGCCTGAGCGATTTCATGCGCCGCCCGGAGCGGCCCCCTGCATCGAGTGCCGAATACGACCGACTACAGCGCGGAGAGCACCGCGTCCAGCTCCGTCAGCAGACGGTCGGCGTCGTTGGCGCCAAATACCAGCGGCGGCCGGATCTTCAGCACGCTCGCGTCCGGTCCGGTTGCCGAAATCAGCACGCGCCGCTGGCGCAAGCCATTGACGATCTCGAGTGCGGTCGCGATGTCGGTGTCCTTTTTCGCGCGGTCGCGTACGATCTCGACGCCGAAATACAGGCCCGTGCCGCGCACGTCGCCGATACATTCGTATTTTCGTGCCAGCGCGTTCAACCCCTCCAGCAGGATCGCACCGACCCGCTGCACGTTGTCCAGCACCCGTTCGTCGCGCAGCACGTCGAGCGTGGCCTGCGCGGCGGCGATGGCCACCGAATTGCCGCCGAACGTGTTGAAGTAGCGCATGTCCTGGCCGAACCCGGCGACGATCTCGGGGCGCACCACCAGCCCGGCCACCGGATAGCCGTTGCCCATCGGTTTGCCCAGCGTGACGATGTCGGGCTCGACCGCGTGACGCTCGTGCCCCCACATATGCGTACCGCTGCGCCCGAAACCCGACTGCACCTCGTCCGCGATGAACAGGCCGCCGGCGCGGCGTACGACTTCGGCCACCGGCGCCAGCACGTCGGTCGGGTACGCGAATACGCCATCCGACGAGAAGAACGAGTCGGCGATGAACGCTGCCAGACCGCCGCCGTGTCGGCAGATGTCCTCGATCTGCAACGCGACCTGCTCGGCCATGCGCCGGCCGATCTCGGGCAGCGGCACACGGTAGGAATCCGGAGCAGGCACCGTTCGCACATACGGGCCGAGCAGCGCCTTGCGACCCAGCGACGGCGAAAAGCCCGAGGTGAGATGCGAGTTGCCGTGATACGCCTCGCTGGTCACGATGACGCCCGTCTTGCCGGTGTAGTGCATCGCGATGCGCATGGCCAGATCGTTGGCTTCGGAGCCCGTGCAGGTGAACATCATCTGGCCGTCGCGAATCGACGTATTGAACGTCGCGCGCAGGGCCTCGGCGTAGTCGAGGATCGGCTCCTGCATGTAGCGGGTATGCGTGCAGAGCGTCGAGAGCTGACGGGCAATGGCGTCGACGATGCGCGGGTTGGCATGCCCGACGCAGACGACGTTGTTGTAGGCATCGAGATAGTCGTTGCCTCGATCGTCGTACAGATAGACCTTCTCGCCGCGCACGATCTTCACCGGCTCGGCGTAGAACAGTCGATACGACGGGCTGAGCAGCCGTAGCCGGCGAGCGATGTGCGCCTGCGTGGCGGCATCGAGGTGGGAGATCGCCGACGGATTGAAGCCGTTCGGCATGTCGCCGCGCAGCGCGTCGGGGGCTTTGCTCGTATCGGCGGCTTCGGCCGGCGTGGTCGGTGTCGATGTCGTGTTCATAGGTCGATCAGGGCGGGTGAGGTGAGCGGGCGAAGGAAAAACTAGAGCAACGCACGCGAAACGGTTTCGTGGTCGCGCTGCATGAACCAGCGCAGATGCTCCCATCCGGGACGAGTGAAACGCAGGATGTACGCTTCGTTTTCCGGAAACAGCATCGCACGCCATGAAGTGAGCAACGCGCGCGCCGCGACGCGCGCCATGGCCAGGTGTGGAATCAAGGCCAGTTCTTCGGCACTCAGTTGAGCATGCGCGAGATAGCCCCGCAGAAGCTCGCGCGCCTGAATGAACAGGTCATGCGGCGCGTCGGCGTCGAAGTCGAGCGGAAACTGGTTCATGACCGCGGTGGCGACGTCGATGGCGACCGCGGTGTGCACGGTGTCACCGAAGTCGATGATCCCGTTGACGAATTGCGGGCCGCCCGGGTTTGCGACGATGTTCGAGCGGTTGAAGTCGTTATGTACGACCTGCGTGCGACAACCCCGAAGGGCAGGCTCGATCATCGCGAAGCGGGCGAATGCCTGCTCGATCAGCGAGCGATGCAACGGGTCGGCGATATGGGTTTGCAGCCCTTTCAGGCTCGACAAGTGCTTGACGTCCCACGCCAGTACCCGATGCTCGTTTGGATGACGGAAACTGGCGAGCCCCCGTTGCAACTGCGCCAGCACTTCACCGATCTCGTAATGATCGACCGTGTCGGCATGCAGCTTGTCGAGCGGCATGCCCTCGAGGTAGCTGTAGAGCCTCGCCGTTCGATGCGGATGGGCCGGTAACGCGAGCGGGACGACAAGCTGCCCCGCCGTACCGGGTATCACGCGCGGCACCGGCAACCGCGGCGCGACCGCGCCGACGTGCCGCATCGCGGCGACCTGCAAATCCAGCTCTTCGGCTGTCTCGCCCGGATTGGAGACCTTCAGTACGTACCGCGCGCCGTCGCGGGCATCGATGCGAAAGGTGTCGTCCTTCTCGGTCGAGAACCGTGTGGCCGATCCGTCGATGCCATAAATGCGGCGTGTGATCGCGACCGCGTCCGATTCGTCCAGACGGGTGAAGCCCACCGACAGGCCGCTGCCCGGCAGTGTGTCGGCGGCAGCCGAAGCAGCGCGGTGCGTGCCGCCGGAAGCAGGGGACGTGGACAACGGCGGCTCCGTGCGAGAGAAGTGGACGACACTGGTGCGGGACATTTTTGACGAGCGCTCGGCCTGGGGAACGGCATCATTGGAAACGCGCGAGGCGAGCCCGCGGCAACCGTCGGAGACGGCGCCGGGGCGGTGCGACTTGCTCACAGGCCGAGATGCTCGGCCAGTTCAATGATGCTTTTGACGGGCGTGTAACCGTATTCCGGCGCTTCCGGCTCATGGCCGCGCAGCACATGGGCCTTGTGGACGATACCGAGGTCGTGCGCGGTCATCAGGTCGTAGCGCGGGCTGGACGAGACATGCAGGATTTCGTGAGGCTGCACGTCGAGCTTCCTGAACATGTATTCGAATCCTTGCATTCGCGGTTTGTAAGCGCCGGCGTCTTCCGCCGTGATGACCGCATGAAACGGCGCCCCGAGCTTCTCGATGTTGCTCATGATCTGCGCGTTGTCCGCGTTGCTCAGACCGACCAGCCTGTATTTCTTCGCGAGGCGCGCGAGCCCTTCGGGCACGTCCGGATGCGGTCCCCAGGATGGCACGGCCAGATAGAACTGCTCGGCCTCCCGTTCGACGAAGGCGACGCCGATGCGCTCGCACGTGCGGCGCACCGAATTGACGACGACGTCGCGAAACGGTTTCCATGCGCCGAGCACTTCGTCGCGACGATAGGCGGCGAACAGCTTGACGAAGTTTTCCATGGCGTCGCCACGAAGACGATCGCCATAGATTTCCCGAGCCGTGTCGGCCATTCGGAAGTTGACGAGGGTGCCGTAGCAATCGAAAGTTATGAACTTCGGCTCGAAGTCGATCATGTCGTCAATCTCGATGAGTGGCGAATCCCCATGAGGAATTCTTGAGTGAAGAGGATTGCCGCGAGCCGCTTCGGGCAAGCGTCGGTGGCAACGTCGATACGTGAAATTTAAACGGGGGCGACTGCGCTATTCAGCCGAATTGCGCGGCGAGAAAAACAAGATTCCACGCGTTTTCGACGCGATCGACGGCAGCTTCTGCGGTGTGAAACGGCGCGCTGCCGGGTGCCGGGGACAGAACGCAAGATCGTAATTTCGTCATGCCGGCCGGTCGGCTACTATCCGTCTTGGCGCGAGTGCGAAGGCACTCGTCCGGAGGCACCCGACTGAACGAACGCAGGGCGGAGATGAAAGCGGATTGCACACTTGACCGGCTGGACTTGCGCATTCTGGCCGAGTTGCAGGATCACGGTCGCATGACCAACGTCGAGCTGGCCGACGCCGTCGGGCTTTCGCCCAGCCCGTGCCTGACGCGCATCAAGCGGCTCGAGAACGCGGGATTCATTACGGGCTACGGCGCAACGGTGCGGATCGAGAAGATCGGCGCGTTTCAGATCGTGTTTGCCAAGATCACCCTCACCGACCATCGTCGCGAAGACTTCGTGCGTTTTATCGACGCCATCAGCGACATCGACGAGATCATGGAGTGCCATCACGCGACGGGCGGCTACGATTATCTGCTCAAGTTCGTCACACGCGACATCGACCACTTCCGCGACCTGATGGAAGGGCTGGTGAAACGCGATATCGGTATCGAAAAGTATTTCAGCTACGTGATCATTGCGTCGCCGATCGTAAAGAGCGGCTTTCGTCTGGACGCGATCTCTGCCGCGGAGTGAAGCAAGCGGTGCACGATCCGTGGCTGAACTGAACGGCAGCGCGGGTTTGCTTCGAGCGAAGTAGCGTGGGGGCGGCCGGTTGCCGGATCGCGTGCCGCTCGTGTCGAGCGGCACGTGTCGACCGGAACCGCGTTCGGGCGCTGCCATGCTACCCGTCCGCCATCCGGGCACCGCATCATCCGGCCTCGTCCGATAGTGCGACAGGCGTTTCGCCTTGACCGCCGCGCTGCGCGGCGGGCTCGTGGCCCCGGCGCGACTGGATGTCGGCCCCGAGCGCGTGGAGAATCGATCGGCCTTTCTTCGTCAGATGCGCGCGTCGGCGGCCGGGGGCGCCGTGCTCGAGCATGACGAGTTGCCGTTCGAGCAACGCATCGAGTTCGGCGCGATTCATGTCGAGCTGATCCGGCGCCTGGCACACCAGCATCAGCGTCGCGAATTCGTGCGGGCTCAACATGGCCGCCCCCCGTCGCGCGCGGAGCCGCCCCCGGCGAGCGTGACGCGGAAAAACGAAACAGGGTGCAGCAGGCGTCCGGGCGCGGCGACCCGACGGCGCGGCGGCTTCGGCCGGCCGATCGCGGCGGGTTGGCCCGCGCCGCGCAACACGAATGGCTTGCGTGTCAAACGTATCCGGGCGCCGGTCGGCGCGAAGCGACCGGTGCCGTTGCGCGCTATCCGCAGGCCGGCCGGCAGACCCGTGACGACGCGGGCGGCGCGTCGTGGTCGGCGGCCGACCCCCGGCAGCCGATCGAAGATGAAGAAAGGATCGTTCATGATTCGCTCCCGGTTGGACCCCGCACGGAGGACGAACCGGACCACGCGCTCCAGTTCGTCGATCCGCGAGCGGTCTCGCTGACAAACAAATCGAAACACGCAGCGCGTAAGCCGCGGCTGCTTGAGCGATACCAAAATAGGATGGGACGCGCGGATTTCAAGCGTCGTCGCGCGACGATTCGCGTGGCCTGGAGCGCCGACCGTCGACGCCGTGTCGACGCTCGTGACGGGGCATCGCGGGAACCCCGACAGTTGCACGAACGCCGTTTTCGCCATGAAACATTTTGTTACATATGCGTATTCATCGCCCTCTTGAAGCGCGCCGGCCACGCCACTATTTCGCTTTTCGCCAATCGACGGCACGCCGGCGCAGCGCAGCCGTTGCGCGTGCGGGCGCCGGCGGATTCCCTTTTTCAGGTGATCTCATCGCTCAGGAGATGAAAATGCAGATTCGTCCCCTCTACGACCGGGTTATCGTCAAGCGAATCGAACAGCAGCGGACGACGGCCTCGGGCATCGTGATTCCCGATTCGGCCGCCGAACGGCCCGAGCAGGGTGAAGTGATTGCGGTCGGCAGCGGCAGGCTGCTCCAGGACGGCTCGCAGCGCCCGCTGCAGCTCCAGGTCGGCGACCAGGTTCTCTTCGGCAAGTACGCAGGCCAGACCGTGAAGGTGAACGGCGAGGAACTGCTCGTGATGCGCGAAGAGGACGTCATGGGCGTACTCGAACCCGAATCGCAGGCCGCCAGGAAAGCGGCCTGAATGCCGATTCGACCGCGTCGCACGGGTGTCTGCCCGATGCGCGCGGCATCCCGTTCAACGACTGTATCCGGAGCAAGAAAATGAGTGCAAAAGACGTGAAATTCCGCGACGGCGCCCGCCAGCAGATCGTCAAGGGCGTGAACGTGCTGGCCGACGCGGTGAAGGTGACGCTGGGCCCGAAGGGCCGCAACGTCGTGATCGAACGCGGCTTCGGCGCGCCCGTCATCACGAAGGACGGCGTGTCGGTCGCGAAGGAAATCGAGCTGAAGGACCGCTTCGAGAACATGGGCGCGCAGATCGTCAAGCAGGTCGCGTCCAAGACGGCCGACGTGGCCGGCGACGGGACGACCACCGCCACCGTGCTCGCGCAGGCGATCGTGCAGGAAGGCATGAAGCACGTCGCGGCCGGCATGAACCCGATGGATCTGAAGCGCGGCATCGACAAGGCCGTCGGCGCGGTGCTCGACGAGTTGCGCAAGCTGTCGCGGCCGATTTCGACCCACAAGGAAATCGCGCAGGTCGGCGCGATTTCCGCGAACTCCGACGACGCGATCGGCAAGATCATCGCCGATGCGATGGACAAAGTCGGCAAGGACGGCGTGATCACCGTCGAGGACGGCAAGTCGTTGGAGAACGAACTCGACGTGGTCGAAGGCATGCAGTTCGATCGCGGCTACGTGAGCCCGTATTTCATCAACGACCCGGCGAAGCAGGCGGCCTATCTCGACGACGCGCTGATTCTGCTGCACGACAAGAAGATCTCCAGCGTCCGCGACCTCCTGCCGATCCTCGAAGCGGCGTCCAAGGCCGGCAAGCCGCTGCTGATCGTGGCCGAGGATGTCGAGGCCGAAGCGCTCGCGACGCTCGTCGTGAATTCGATGCGCGGCATTCTGAAGGTCGCCGCCGTCAAGGCGCCCGGTTTCGGCGACCGACGCAAGGCGATGCTCGAGGATCTCGCGATCCTGACCGGTGCGACGGTGATCTCGGAGGAAACCGGCAAGCAGCTCGACAAGGCCACGCTCGAGGATCTTGGCGGTGCGAAGCGTGTCGAGGTGCGCAAGGACGATACGATCATCATCGACGGCGCGGGCGATGCGGCGCGCATCGAGGCGCGCGTGAAGTCGATTCGCGTGCAGATCGACGAAGCGACGAGCGACTACGATCGCGAGAAGCTGCAGGAGCGCGTCGCGAAGCTCGCGGGCGGCGTGGCGGTGATCAAGGTCGGCGCGGTCACCGAGGTCGAGATGAAGGAGAAGAAGGATCGCGTCGACGATGCGCTGCATGCGACGCGCGCCGCGGTCGAGGAGGGCATCGTGCCGGGCGGCGGCGTCGCGCTGCTGCGCGCGCGTGCGGCGCTGTCGGACATCCGCGGCGCGAATGCGGACCAGGACGCCGGCATCCGGATCGTGCTGCGCGCGCTGGAGGCGCCGCTGCGCGTCATCGCGGCCAACGCGGGCGACGAACCGTCGGTCGTGATCTCGAAGGTGCTCGAGGGCAAGGGGAACTTCGGCTACAACGCGGCGACCGGCGAGTACGGCGATCTGGTCGAGGCAGGCGTGGTCGATCCGACCAAGGTCACGCGTACCGCGCTGCAGAACGCCGCGTCGATCGCGAGCCTGGTGCTGACGACCGATGCGACCGTCGCGCAAGCACCGAAAGAGGACAGCGCCGAGCCGGCCTCCGCGCCCGAACTCGGCTACTGACCTGCGTCGCAGGCCCGCCTGCGATGGTCGAACAGCCGCTGGCCGGAGCGGCTTTTGCCGGCGCGCGCGACAGCGGGGGCGCGTCGCGCCGTTTTTTCATGTTTGCGAGACCGACGATGAAGCTCGAACTTTCGATCGATTCCAGGCCGCTGAACGTCGAGATCGACGACGTGATCGCGGGCCTGCTCGCCGCGCGGCTCGGCCTGCCTCCGGACGGCGATCATCGCGGCGCGATCGGCCGCTACCTCGGCGACGCGGCGGGGCCGTGGACGCTCGACGACGACCATATGCGCAAGCGTGTGATGCGCCGCCTGATTCTCGACATCGCCGATCCGACGCTGGTCATCCAGTATCTGATGGCGGACCAGGGCGACCAGAACCGGTCGGGCGAAACGGGCGCGTGATGCGCGCCGAACGCGCCCGCCCGTTCGGCGAGGCGTCGGGCGCGCCGTTGTTCCTGCCGCTTCGCCGGCGCGTCGGCGTCCTCGTCGTACGGCCGGACACATCCGTTCAGGCACTGTCCGGCTTGCCCGGCTTGCGGCCCTGAGGAGCCGGCTGCCCCGCGCCGAGCTCGGCGCCCGTCACCGGGTCGCTGTCCGGATCGGACGCGAGCCGCTGCGCCATCGCCTCGATGGCCTCCGCTTGCTGCGCGTCGAGCATGCCCTCGGCAATTCCGCTGCCGCCGTCGACCGCCGGTTCCGCGGGACGGATTTCCAGTTCGCCGCCGTGGTTCCACGGGCCGACCAGCGGCGCGGCATCCGGCTGCATCCGGAAGTACACGTGATCGTACGGCGCCTTCGGCGGCAGCTTGCCCGGCGGGAAATTCGCGGTGATCGCATACAGCGCCTTCTCGAACGACATCTGGTGCGACACCTCGCGTGTCATCAGGAAGCCCAGCGCGTCGCGAATGTCCGGATCGTCGGTCACGTTGATCAGCCGCTCGTAGATGATCTTCGCGCGTGCTTCGGCCGCGATGTTCGAGCGCAGGTCGGCCGTCGGTTCGCCGATCGTGTCGATGTACGCGGCCGACCATGGCACGCCGCCCGAATTGGTCAGCGGCGCGCCCGCGCCGTACAGCACCTGCGTCACGTGGCTGTCGTTGCCCGCGCCGTGCAGCTTGCGGTACAGCTCGGCCTGTTCGTCGACCGCTTCGGCGAGTTCGCCCTTGGCGCCGCGGTTCAGCATCGCGGCCATCGAGCCGATCACTTCGAGGTGGCTCAGCTCCTCGGTGGCGATGTCGAGCAGCATGTCCTTGCGGCCCGGGTCTTCCTCGGTGATCGCCTGCGTGAAATAACGCATCGCGGCGGCGAGTTCGCCCTGCGGGCCGCCGAACTGCTCGAGCAGCAGATTGGCGAGGCCGGGATTCGGCGCGCCGACGCGCACCGTGTACTGAAGCCGTGTGTTGTGGATGAACATGGCATCTCCGTGGAAAGGATTGCGCGGGATTCGCCGAGTCCAACCAGCACGAACCGATCCCGATGCCGGCCGGAAGTCCCCGGTATGCGCGATGCCGGCCGGTGCGTGCGGCGGAATGGGAGCGGGGGAGCGGCTTCCGGCGGGCGCTGCTGGCGCTCGTTGCGCGACACGCGCGCATCGCGTGACCTGCACCTTTCGTTGCCGGATTTTCAAGCGGTTGTCATTTGTCTGCGCGACGGCCCCGGCAGATGATCGTGCAGGGCTTCGTGGGACCCGGGATTCCGGTCTGGTTGCGCACGTTCGTCACGATGTCGCCCGCGTTGGTCGTCGGGACGGGCATCGATTCGATGCGGGCGCTGGCGATCAGCCAGGTCGTGCTGTCCGCCGTCGCCGCGCTGAAAGCGGTTTGCAGGCGGGGCCGACCGGCGCCGGCCGGCGTGCCGGTTCATCGCGCTTTCAGCATTTCGTCGGCGAGCCGATAGGCGCTCACCGCGCGCTTCGATTCGTAGTCGGCGATCGTCGACACGTTGCGCCCGGCGTCGCGCGACAGCAGTCCTTGCAGCGCGGCGGCGGCGAAGAAATCGCGCAGGTCCGGCGTTGCGGATTTCGGCTCGGGCGGCGCGGCTTCGACGAGCGGCCCCGCTTTCCAGAACACGGGCGACGGAGTGGCCGCCTTGGAGACGGCGGCGGTTTGCTTGATGCTCACATCCTGGGAAAACGGCGTCATTTCTTCCCCTTCGATCACGTATCTGTTGGCGAAACAGCGTAACGTCCCCGACTGCATGAGCGAGCATCGTCTCGTGTTGTTTTTGAGCGGTACTAACTGCTTGATCGACGCGAATATTCGCTGGTAATACGGTATCCGTCAAAGAAAATAAATTGGATCCGGGTGGCTGGCGTGTGAGCACGATTCGTTCCCGCGCGCGAGCGATGGGAGGCGGTGCGTTTCGCGAACCGAGGTGGATGGTAGGGCAGCGACAATGACGTTCCGGTGAAACGAAAAGCGGGCGACGCATCGATCGGGACGCGAACGCGCAGCCGCCTGGCCGTTTATGTTTCCGCTGCCCGCTGCCCGTGAGGCCGTTCCGATTCCGCTGCCGGATGTCATATCGATCGACATGCACCCGGTTTGCATTCGGCGCATGCGATTGCCGCACTCGCGCGAAACCGGTCAGCGCATCCGGTCATGCACGTCGTGCCCCGGCGCCCCGACCGCGGTTGGCGCGCCACACGGCGGTGTGCGGCGGGCGTTACGTCGGGCTGCCCGCACTGTCCGCGGACGAGCCGGCCGCGTGCATCGCCTGTTCGAGAAGGGCATGCGCGGCCTGCCACGCGCGGCCGGCCGCCGCGGAATCGTTGAACGCCCGGGCTTCGACCGTGGCGCCGTCCAGCAGCATCATGAAGACGGTCGCGAGCCGGTTTGCCGTTTCGGGCGGCACGAGCGCGGCGATCAGTTCTCCGATCCATTCGACCATCTTGCGGCGATAGCGAATCGCGACGTCCGAGATCGGCGCGTAAGCGGTGCCGAATTCGGCCAGCGCCCGCTCGAACAGGCAGCCGGCGAATTCGGGTGTCCTGAACCACGCCGCGTACCAGTCGAAGATGGTCTTGACGCGTTCGACCGGATCGACGACGTGCTGCAACTGCGCGTCGATGCTGCCGACGATCAGGTCGTAGCGCTGGACCAGCACTTCGCGGATGAGCTCGTCCTTGCTCGCGAAATGCCGGTACAGCGTCATGCGGGCGACACCGGAATCGTCGATGATCCAGTCGACGCCCACCGGATGGAATCCGTGCCTCGAGAACAGTTCGGTCGCTTTGTCTACCACCAGCTGGCGTTTGTTGGCTCGCACGAACGGCTTCCTCCTCGATGTTTCAGCAGCATAGACCGATTATTCTAGCATCATGCCGCTCGATGACATTGGCCTCCCGACCCTGTCTGACGGTACTTCCGGCTCGGCATGCTTCACGCGGCAAACGTGTTATCGAGTCGTCTTGACTATTGGATAGACCGATATGTATCATTTGAACCGAGTGAGCCGTAGTCGATATTGCGTGGATTGAGAGACGGAACCGGGGTGGATTTCCGTTTGCGCTTTCCGCCCGATCCCACGCTGCAACGATGCGTCAAGCCGAAAAGAGAACCTGAGAGAGCCTTGGCATGGGGCCCGCGGACGATATTCACCGCGCCCCGCACCGGCCGGGGGCATGCTCGCGGGGCGAGCGCGCAAAGCAATACGGCGCCAATAAAACTTGAGGATGGTACCCATGTATCGCCGTTTACTCGCACCGGGGCTGCTGTTGCTGTTGGCCGCCTGCGCGCAGGATCCGTCCATTACCAGCAGCACGGTACGGATCTGCGACGACACGGGGTGTTCCGATCGCCCTAAAGATCAGGTCTCCTATCAAAAAAG
>NZ_LFZP01000053.1:0-32648 GCF_002925705.1 Burkholderia anthinoferrum | reverse complement strand
TGTTTTACAACCGCAGTCGTCGTCATTCGTCGCTCGGCTTTGTTTCTCCGGAGCGGTTCCTTCGGGACTGGATCAAATCTCAGCAGACCAAGGGCGCCGCGGCATAACTCGGGACCGTTGGAAGGCGAAATACCGAGGGAACTCACCTTATCACTATAGCCCGACGCGTGTTCAAACTCGGGTTTAGCACATCGCGCGACAGGGGCTGTCGGCGATGCAACGGTGTGGGGCGGAAGTTGACCGAACGGTGACGACTTTATTTCGGTCTACGCTCGCGAAGAACTCCTCACACCGCTGGATGCTGACGGCGAGGCTCTCGGGAGTTAATGCAAGATACCGACAGTGGCTTGCTACAGGCCGCGAATTGTTGCGCGGCCGTACTGATCGTTCGCATTGACTACTGAAGTCAAAAGCTCAACAAACTTCCGACGGTCTGATGTCGATAAAGAGGCCAGCATCCGATCGGACGCGGCTACCATCCCGCCGTAGAGGCGGTTCATTACCTTTAGACCCTCAGGCGTAATAAATGCCTGTCTTGACCGCCGGTCCTCTGGATTTACACGACGACGCACGAACCCCTTGTCCTCAAGGCGTTTCACCACGTCAGCCGTTGTTGTGCGGTCAAGTCCGAGTTCCATCCCAATTTCGGTCTGATCGATGCCGGGCCTCAATGACAATGCGGTCAGAATTCCGTACTGCACGGGTGTCACGTTTTCATGACCGCACTCTTCCTGAAACATCGCGTAATGAATCTGATTGAGTCGACGGACCAGATAGCCTGGGCGAGACCAAAGCTCCTCTTTCGCAGGGTCCTGATCAACGGCCGCCGCGCTAACGTCGGTCGGCTTTGTCTTTCGAGCAAGAGTCATTTCTATTCCAGCCCTATCCAGTAGGGGGCCAACGATGTCATGGATATTAGTGTCATGCTTAACGCATCCCTGTGGAGGCGCGAATCCATCAATGGCAAGACCGCAGAATCGATACGCCGAGGTTTGGATTGTACAGCATACGTACTATTTTATGCGATACACAGGGCGGTCTCAAGGAGCAAGTGCAACGTTTAGTCATTCCGGCGGCAGCCAATTCCATCGCCATAGCCTCTTCAGGGTTTTCCAGTGGAGGGTTTGGCGAGGGCGGCCGTTCCTCAGTTTGGCAATGTCGTACGATTGGATCTGGGTGACGCCTGACAGGTCGGCACCTTTGGGCAGAAACTGGCGCAGCAGGCCATTGGTATTTTCGGTGCTGCCCCGTTGCCAAGGAGCGTAGGGATCTGCGAACCAGATGTCCAGATTCAGTCGTTCAGTCAACTCGACATGGCAAGTCATTTCCAATCCACGATCGTACGTCAGGTTCTCACGCAGAAAGCCCGGGAGCTTCTTCATCTGGCGCGTGAACCCCTGCGGTGCGTCCTGGCAGGCTGTTGAAAAGCGCCTTGCTTTGATGATCGGGGTGCTGTTTAAACGGATTTCGTATGCGCTTGACTGCCGAGTTGCCAACGATTCGCCGAAGCTGGACCGTTCGCGAGCGCTCCAGCCGGCGCGTTGCCGTGCGACGACCGCGCTTGGGCGGCTCATTGCGTTACTCCTTGCGGCACCACCGTCAGCATTCGCGCCATTCGAGTCAGATTGCTCGCCAGCATCGTCAGCTTGAAGTGCTGGTCGACCCGTTTGAGGCCGCGATACGCGGTCTGTCGAATCCTGCCGACGGTTTTGCCCAGCCGAAGTGCTCTTCGATGCGTTTGCGAATCACTTGGCTGATGCCATAGCCGGCGTGCCGCGAGGTACGGCCGTCGATCGCGCTGCCGCCTTGATGCGCGTCGTTGCGTGCGACGTGCGGCGTCACCTTGCGCGCACCAGTCCCGCATGTCATAGCCCTTGTCGGCGCCGAGAGTCTTGGCGTGACGACCCGGCACGCAATCGAGCAGGCGCAACGCAGTCGCGCGCTCGCCGAAACCATCAGCGTGGCTGACCACTGCGCCGACCACCAAGCCCGATCGGATCTCCATCAGGACGTGCCTCTGATAACAAAGGATGGCTCCGCTTTGCCGCCCCTTTCTGAACAGGCGCGCGTCCGGATCGGTGCTCGATTCATGAGTGTCGTTGCTGCGTCGCTTATCCCGTTACTTTGCGGGCTGCACACCGGCGTGGTCAATGGCTTCAGGCCGATGGCCACTGCGAACAGGCGCATGTCGTCGGCCGTGTAGCCGAACCGTTGTCGGTCTCGATTTTGGACAGCCTTGGGATATAGCAGCCGAGGCCTATTAGTGATGGCCCGCCAGCGATCAAGCCGGGCGACAGAGGCTTGGATCATGAGCACTGCTGGGCGGGTAAACCCTTAGTCGAAAATTTTTTTGTTTCGTCAGTACGCTGAGTATAATGATCAGTATGCTGCGCAAAATGACTGAGGATGACAATCTGACCCGGATAGCGACCTCAGCTCTTGAGAGCTGAAGCACCCACCTATTGTCTCTTGTGATCAAGATTACGGCATAACGTTCAGTATGCTGATCATCTACAGAAAGGGCACCTGCTGATGGCAAAGATTTCGAAGATAGCACTGGAAGAGCATTTCATGACGCCAGGCTTTGAGCACTATTCCCGCTCGTTCACGAGTTTGATGCCCGACGCCGTTGCGCGCCAGCTTGCGGCAGATCTGGGTGACTTTGACGATGCGCGACTATCTGCGATGGACCGTGCAGGCATCGAACTTTCGGTGCTGTCCCAAACCGGGCCAGCCATTCAAGGAGAGTCCGATCGACCCAAAGCGATCGAAATGGCCATGGTCAGTAATGATTACTTGGCCGAGAAAGTGGCTCGCCGCCCTGACCGATATGCTGGCTTCGCTGCGTTGCCAATGCAATCGCCTCGTGATGCGGTTAGTGAACTCCAGCGAGCCGTTACCGTTCTCGGCATGAAGGGGGCGCTCGTCAACGGACACTCGCACGGCACGTACTACGACGATCCAGCATACGACGTTGTATGGTCGGCTTTGGAGCAACTTGATGTACCTCTCTACCTCCATCCGACGGACGCCAAAGGCGGATCATTGGCGTTCTCTGGGCATCCAGAACTGAGCGGTGCAATATGGGGCTGGGGCGTTGAAACCGCTACCCACGCGCTGCGGCTGATTTTCGGCGGCGTGTTCGACCGATTTCCACGCCTGAAGGTCATCCTGGGTCACATGGGTGAGGGCCTCCCTTTTCAGCGGTGGCGCATGGACAGCCGTTTCGCCGCGTATCCGAATGGAATTCGCCTGGAGCGCGCGCCGTCGGAATACATCGGAACAAATATCGTAATCACTACTGCCGGCGTGTGCTCGCATGCTGCTCTCAGTGGTGCCATCGCAGAGCTTGGGGCCGACGCAGTCATGTTTTCAGTCGACTATCCATATGAGTCGTCAGAAATTGCCGCACGATTTATCGAAGAGGCACCACTTAATAGCGAAACACTGCAGAAAGTGTGTAACGGAAACGCGAAGCGGCTACTAAAGCTTTGAAGCGCGGGTTCGCGCTGCTTCCGTAATGCGTTCGCGGAATCATTGAGTACCCAACTGATAGCCTACCCAGGAGAGCCTGATGTCGAAAATTTACCGTATTGGCCAGATCGTGCCGAGTTCGAACACGACCATGGAGACTGAAGTGCCAGCAATGCTGCTTGCGCACTCACAGGTCAGGCCCGAGGATCGATTCACTTTTCATTCGAGCCGAATGAGGATGAAGACGGTGCAAAAGGATGAGCTCGCCGCGATGGACGCGGAAAGCGACCGCTGTGCACTGGAGCTTAGTGACGCCAAAGTCGATGTGCTCGGTTACGCCTGTCTGGTTGCAATCATGGCAATGGGGCTAGGCTATCACCGTGTTTCGCAGAAGCGACTGACGGATCGAACCGCCGAAAACGGAGCGACGGCTCCTGTTATTACGAGTGCCGGGGCGCTTGTTGAAGCACTCAAGATTATGAATGCCAAAAAGGTTGCGATCGTCGCGCCTTACATGTTGCCTCTGACGCAACTGGTCGTCGACTACATTGCCAACGAGGGGTTAGAAATAGTGGCTTGGCGCGCCCTTGAGATCCCGGACAACCTGGATGTAGCCCGCCATGACCCCTTCAAGCTGCCGGAGATCGTATCGAACATGAATGTCGCTGATGCCGACGTGATCGTCCTATCAGCATGTGTGCAGATGCCCTCGTTGCCGGTGGTGCCAATGGTGGAGGCGCAAACCGGTAAGCCGGTGATAACGGCAGCCATCGCGACCACGTATTCAATCCTGAAGGAACTCAAACTTGACCCAATCGTACCGGGTGCAGGTGCGCTCCTGTCGGGGGCATACCCGTATCTGTAGCCGGGCGAGATTACGGAGCTTTGTATGAGCACATTTCTCTATGGTGCGAACGTGCAGGCAAACGGCATTCGCCAGCACTTTCTGCGATACGGTCGACAGTCCGAGTCGCGTGGGGATCGAGATGCAGTGGTCATTATCCCAGGTATTACGAGTCCCGCGGTTACTTGGGCCTTTGTAGGCGAACGGTTTGGACAATACTTCGACACCTATGTACTGGACGTACGCGGCAGGGGCCTATCGGAGGCTGGCCCGTCGCTGGATTACAGCCTTGACGCTCAGGCCGCCGACCTTATCGCTTTTTGCGAGGCGTTGGATTTGACGCGATATAGCTGGGTCGGTCACTCCATGGGAGCGCGCATTGCCGTTCGCGCTGCGGCATCCTCTCCCGAAGGGCTTTCACGGCTGGTTCTAGTTGATCCCCCTATGTCAGGCCCCGGTCGTCGGCCGTATCCATCGAACCTTGCCTGGTATGTGGATTCAATCCGCCTTTCTCGTCGTGGAATGTCTATTGACCAGATGCGCGAATTCTGCCCAACCTGGACAGAGAAACAGTTGAGTCTCCGTGCCGAATGGCTGCATACCTGTGACGAGCGGGCAGTCGTCACAAGTTTTGAAGGATTTCACGTTGACGACATACATTCGAATTTCAACTCCATCAAGCAAAACGTCCTCTTAGTGACCGCAGAGAGGGGCGATGTTGTGAATGACGCAGACGTCGCGGAAATCAGGGCGATGATTCCGGATTTGGAGCACATTCGGGTCAGCGATGCAGGTCACATGATCCCGTGGGATAACGAAGAGGGCTTCTATCGGGCTTTCGGACAATTCCTCGGAGATTCACTTGGTTGAGCAAGAAGCTGTAAGGAGAGGCCGGAAATGTCGGTAACTGATCATGAACTGACCGAAGCGTGGCGCCAAGTCCTCACGCTTTCGAACGTACGCAGCGGAGAGACGGTGACGGTGTTGACCGGCGCCGACACGCATCCGCAGACCCTCAGAACTGCGGTTAATGCACTGACTGAGCTAGGCGCATCGGTCACTCGGGTGGAACTGCCGTCGGTGAATGGAGAGAAGTCGCTGAGCAGGGACGCCCTCGCGTATCTGGGCACAACGCCGCTGACTGGTAACGCTGCGGCTATTGCCGCACTGAAGGCAAGCGATCTCGTCGTCGACCTGATGACCCTTCTCTTCTCTCCCGAGCAGCACGATATTCTCAAAACGGGTACCAAAATCCTGCTGGCCGTTGAGCCGCCGGAGGTGCTTTGTCGCTTGGTCCCGACCGCAAGGGATCGCGAACGGGTTACAAAAGCGGCAGAACTCATCAAGGCCGCCGACGAGATGCACATCACGAGCGCCGCAGGGACCAATCTCCGCTGCTCGCTTGGGGAATTCCCGGCCATTTCAGAATACGGGTTTGTCGACGAACCGGGACGTTGGGATCACTGGCCAAGTGGGTTCGTCCTGACGTGGCCCAATGAAAGACGCAGCAATGGCATTGTGGTGCTTGATCGGGGTGACATTCTGCTTCCGTTGAAAGACTATGTGCAAGAGCCTATCGAGCTCACGGTGACTGACGGCTATGTGACCAAGATCGAGGGGGGAGTGCAGGCACACATCCTGAAGAGTTACATGCGCTCTTACGATGATCCCGAAGCATATGCGGTCTCTCATATTGGGTGGGGTTTGCAGCCACGCGCACAGTGGGCGATGCTTGCGCATTACAACAAGGAATCCACCATCGGCATGGACGCCCGCGCTTTTGAAGGCAATTTCCTCTGGTCTATGGGGCCGAACAACGAGGCCGGCGGGGACCGCACGACAGCGTGCCATATCGATATCCCGATGCGCAACTGCAATGTCTACCTTGATGGAAGTCCAGTTGTACTGGCAGGTGTGGTTCAGGATTACGCGAAGAATGTAGGAGTTGCACAATGACAAAGGATATTCATGCTGTTGGACGGCTTTCGGCCGAACGCGAACAACATGTGTACGACCGACAGGGGTTCGGTGCCTCGCTTGTGCCGCAGGCTCCGTTTGGGCTGTTGATCATTGACTTCGTGAATGGTTTCGCCGATCCCGATGTCTTTGGCGGGGGTAACATTCCGCAAGCGATTTCAAATACGCAAAAGCTTCTGGCACATGCCCGGGATCGCGATTGGTTCGTCGCGCATTCGCGTATCGTTTATGCAGATGACGGATCTGACGCGAACGTGTTCTCTGCAAAGGTCCCCGGGATGTTGAGGTTGACTGAACAGGCGCAGGAAAGCGCGATTGTCGCCCAACTCGCCCCTCGCAAAGGCGAACTGGTCGTGCGAAAAAACGTTCCCTCGGCCTTCTTTGGCACGCCACTCGCAGCTTGGCTTACGCAGCGCGGCGTCAGAACGCTCCTGGTGGCGGGTGCGGTCACAAGCGGGTGCGTCAGGGCGAGCGTCGTTGATGCAATGCAATACGGTTTTAGGCCTTTTGTTGTCGCAGACTGCGTCGGTGATCGGGCTCTAGGCCCCCACGAGGCCAATCTGTTTGACATGCATCAGAAATATGCGTCGGTTGCGCCACTGGCAGAGGTGCTGGCGATGACCGGAAGGAATGAGCGCCATGAATGAAAACGAGCATCGTGAGAAGGCAGGGCAAGGTGTCGGTGCACGTGTGCCGCGCAAGGAAGACGCACGGCATCTGTTTGGAAAGGGACGGTTCGTTGCGGACATGACATTTCCGGGTCTTCAGGAAGTTGCATTCCTTCGTAGTCCTGTTGCTCATGGGCGTATCACCTCTATCAGCAAGGATGAGCGATTCGCCAGTCGCACTTTTTTCCGTGCCGATCTGCATGGGATCCAAGACATCACGGCCGCGTCTAAGGTGCCGAGCTACAGGGATTCGAGCCAGCCCGTGCTTGCATCTGGAAAGGTCCGGTTTGTGGGCGAACCAATGGCAATGTGCTTTGCCCCGACTCGTGCCGAGGCGGAGGATCTGCTTGAAACCGTATCCGTTCACATCGAAGACCTTCCCTCGATTCCCAATATCACCGCGGCGAAGCAACACGCAGCAAGCAACCGCGTGCACGATGACTGGCCGGATAATCACTTTCTGACGCTCCGCACGGATAAGAGCTTCGAGGAATTGAGCAAGGGCGCACCGGTAGTGGTCAAGCGGACCATCGGGCTCGCACGGCAATGTATGGTGCCGATGGAGGGAAAGGCTGTACTTGCCTATTGGGACCATCAATTCGATCAGCTCATTGTCTATAGCGCGACCCAGGTTCCGCATATGATCCGCACGGGCTTGTCTATCTGTCTTGGACTTGACCAGGAAAGAATACGGGTCATTTCCCCAGATGTGGGCGGAGCATTTGGCTACAAGTGCGTACTACAGCAGGAGGAAGTGTGTATCGCGTGGCTGGCGATGACCTTCAAACTCCCTTTCCGCTTTATAGAGGATCGTCGCGAACACCTTGTCGCCGGCGCGAACTCCCGAGAGCATCATTACGAGCTAACTGCGTTTGCAGACAGAAAGGGCCGCTTGCTAGCGCTTGACGCGAACATCGTCATTGACGGAGGGGCATATTCTGTCTGGCCATTTACGATCGGACTTGAGCCTGGGCAGGCTATCGGCAATCTGCCCGGTCCATACGCATTTGACGGATACCGGTGCGTAACGGAATGTATGGCTACCAACAAGCCCGGTTTTGTTCCTTACCGCGGCGTGGCGCGTACAGGCGTCTGTTTTGCGATTGAGCTTCTGATCGATGCAATTGCCCGGCAGGTTGGTCGCGAACCTTGGGAGGTGCGCATGGAAAACCTTGTGCAACCGTCCCAGATGCCGTACGTGAACGTGGCCAACAAGCACTATGACGGCGGGGACTACCCCGAGAGTCTGCGAAAGGCGATGGAAATGATCGGCTTCGAGAAATGGCGACGCCGTCAGCAGGAAAGCGCTAGAAGCGGTCACCAGAAGCGAATTGGGATTGGCTTTGCAACGTATACCGAACAGTCCGCCCACGGCACGTCCGTTTTTGCTACTTGGGGCACGCCCGTTATACCGGGTTTTGATTCGGCGACTGTACGGATCACGCCTGACGGTGGCCTTGAAATTCGAGCGGGCATCCATTCGCATGGACAGGGGATGGAAACTACATTTGCACAGATCGCGCATGAAATCCTCGGCGTCGATATTGCGCGAATTAAGCTTATTCACGGAGACACGGCGTTGACTCCGTTTTCCACGGGGACATACGCGTCGCGCTCGTTGGTCATGTCGGGAGGCGCAGTATCGCGCGCGTGCAAGACGCTTTTGCCGCGTCTTGCAAAGATCGGTGCGCATATGCTTGGTGTGCTGGAATCCGAGGTGCGCTTCGAAAATGGTGCAGTGATAGCAAATGCGGCGAATGGCGAGCGATCGCTGACGGTCGCAGATATCGCAGACGCGTGGTACGTAAACCCGCATCTGCTTCCGCCGGACGTCGACGCGGCCGGGCTCGAAACAACAATGGGATTCAAGCCGGCTGTCGACACCGGCTCATTTACCTATGCCTCTCATGCCGTTGCCGTCGAGGTGGACACGGGAACAGGGCACGTCGAGATTCTCGACTATGTGATCGTGGAGGATTGCGGAACGATGATTAATCCCATGATCGTAGAAGGTCAGACCTTCGGCGGCGTGGCGCAAGGCATCGGCACGGCACTTTACGAAGAGATGCCGTACGACGGGAACGGACAACCCCTTGCGTCTACCCTTGCCGACTACATCCTGCCGGGTTCAACGGAGGTTCCGAATTTGCGGATTCACCATTTCGAGACACCGTCACCGCATACTGAATTTGGCGCGAAGGGAATGGGGGAGGGGGGCGCTATTGCGCCACCGGCAGTAATTTGCAATGCGATCAACGATGCGCTTGCGGATATTGGCGTCGAACTTCTCGAAACGCCGATGACGCCTCACCGGATTCTGCATGCGATTGTGCAGCACAATACGGACCGAGATGGAGAGGGGCGCGTTACCGGAAGTAAGGAGGACGTGTGAAACCAGTAGCTTTTGAATATCATGCGCCCGTCTCATTGCAGAAGGCTTGCGAAGTACTCGATGAGGACGCCGATGCCGCGAAGATCATGGGCGGGAGCCAGTCGATGGGGCCGATGCTCAACATGCGTCTGGTCAGACCTGCGAAAGTCATTGATGTGTCAAGGCTGCCGGAACTGCGGTGCGTATCGAGCGATGACGCATCTGTGCACATTGGGGCCGCTGTCACGCATGCTGAAATCGAGGATGGGGTCTTTCCTGAGTTGCGCGGTGGGCTGATGCAAACAGTAGCGCAAGACATTGCCTATCGTGCGGTTCGAACCAGAGGAACGATCGGGGGAAGTCTTGCCCACGCTGACCCGGCTGCGGACTGGGTGGTCGTATGTACGGCCCTTGGAGCCCAGCTTACGCTCGTGTCCAGCAAAGGCAAGCGCCAAGTAGCGATGGATGATTTCATGTTAGGGGCGTACACGACCGCTCTCCGGGAAGGCGAGATCGTCACGACAATCTCCGTACCACGTGAGTTGGCTTCGACCAGGTGGGCATACCGCAAATTCTGTCGTAAGACTGGCGAGTTTGCAGAGGCTAGTTGTGCGGTGTGGATGGATCCCGAACGTCGATTTGGACGGATTGTCCTGGGTGCGTTGGATGGCGCGCCTTGCGTACTTCGTGAGCTGACGACACGTTTTGCTGCTGAAGGATCGGATTGGCTCCGGAGCAGCTCGTTTAAAGAAGCGCTGACAACCGCCGTACATAATGCGGCCCGCGATCGGGATGGTGCAGACCATCGACTGATTGCGACGGTGGTTAGGCAAACGCTCGAACAATTTTGCGAGGTGATACCGGCATGAGCAATGTAACTTTGACAGTCAATGGACGGCCGGTTGCCGTCCAGTGTTCTGATCGCACTCATCTCGCTGACTTTCTGCGAGACCATGAGCGTCTCACGGGTACTCATCTGGGATGCGAGCATGGCGTGTGCGGTGCGTGTACAGTCCTGGTCGACGGTAAGCCGGCTCGCTCATGCATCACCTTCGCGGCTTCATGCAACGGGCGGAGCGTCACTACTATCGAAGGTTATGACGATGACATGCTGATGACGGATCTACGTGACGCTTTCACGAAGTACCATGGTTTGCAGTGCGGTTTCTGCACGCCCGGTATGCTTGCGACAGCTCGAGATATTGTCACCAGACTTCCCGATGCAGATGAGGAGGTCATCCGTAAGGAGCTTTCCGGAAATATCTGCAGATGCACGGGTTATATGGGCATAGTGCAGGCGATACGCTCCGTGATCGAGGCACGCAGACGACCGGGAGCCTCCAGCGGCGACCGGTATGGTTCCCCGACACCGCTAAAGGCAGCGGGTGGCGAATTTCCCACTTTCCAAGTTGACCCTATCTCCCTGCCAGTAGAAAGAGCTGACGTTGCCACGCGTCCCGGTGGTGAGGTTGACCGAGAGGCGGACCGGGAAGGGTGGTCACGCGTCGAAGCAAGCTTCGATCTGTCTTATAAAGCAGACGAAGTGTGGAACTTCATGCTCAGACTGAAGGAGGTTGCCGCGTGCCTTCCAGGGGCAACGCTAACCAATGAGGCGCCAGAGCGAGTCGAAGGGTTTGTTGCAATCAAGTTTGGACCCATGTCGGCGCGCTTCAACGGCACCGCGCGGCTTGAGCAGGACTTTGCGGCCCGTAAAGGGGTCCTGAAGGGGGCGGGGAAAGACAGCCTCAGCAATTCCCGTGCTGCTGGTAATGTCGCTTATACCGTTGAGGAAAGGGCTTCCGGCGGGACAAGGGTACACGTGGACCTACAGTATTCGTTGCAGGGTCCGCTCGCTCAGTTTTCGCGGTCCGGCCTCGTGCGGGACTTTGTTAAGCGCATGATTGTGGACTTTGGACGAAACGTCGAGCGCCGAATGGATCCCAGTCTGTCTGAGGCACAGCGACAAAACTTGACGCCGCAAAAGAGCAACCCGGTCGGCGTTTTCCTGGCCCTTATTTGGGAGCGGATCAAGGGCATCTTCCGGCGCGACTGACGGTCGGTTTCGCCGAGACAGCGGTCATCGCGTGTCGTAGCAAAAGCGATGTTCCCATAGGTGAATCGCGTTGATGGCTGCGGCATCCTCATTGCGCAGACTAACCATGGAAAATATTGATGTTGTCGTATTAAGGCGGGTCCTTGAATGGCGGACTTCAGGTCATCGATGCATGATTGCAACCGTCACCCGGACTTGGGGGTCATCACCGCGCCCCGTTGGATCGATCATGGGGCTCGCGGAACACGGTGAGATCGTAGGCTCGGTTTCAGGTGGCTGCATCGAGGATGACCTCATTCAGAGGTATTCGGCCGTTGGCGGTGGGACACTGCCGCGCTCTGGAACCGAACAAGTGGTGTATGGCGTTACTGCAGACGAGGCATACAGGTTCGGGCTGCCCTGCGGTGGAACGCTCGAACTCACGCTCGAGTTTGATCCGCCGCCAGAAGAACTCTCAACGTTGGTCAGCCTCCTCGATGCGGGATTTTTGGTCGAACGGGTCGTCTATTTGCCGGACGGTAAGAGCCGCCTTGTCTTGCCACCACGGTCGGCCGGCTTCCGGATGGGTGCCTCAACGTTGCATAACGTCTTCGGTCCGAGCTATCGCATGCTTCTGATCGGTGCGACGCAGATGACAGACTATGTTGCGGCGATCGCGATCACCTGCGGATTTTCGGTGGTCGTCTGTGATCCGCGGACGGAATACCAGGTCACTGCTCTAGAACGAATTGGAGTCCAGGTTACAAGGGAGATGCCCGATGAGGCGGTAGTTGCTCTCAAGCCGGACCGTAGGACATGTGTTATCGCACTTACGCACGATCCGAAGCTCGATGACATGGCACTTCTCGAGGCTTTGCACAGTCCAGCGTTCTATGTAGGGGCGATAGGGTCACGTGGTAACGCCAAGGCCCGTGAAATGAGGCTTAGGGAGCATTTCGATTTCACAGAGGAATCCATAGCTGGACTCCATAGCCCAGTTGGTATCTACATCGGTAGCAAAACGCCTGCCGAAATTGCCGTCAGCCTGATGGCTGAAGTGCTTGCTGCGAAGAACGGCGTGGTGGTGCATCCCGAACAGATGGTTGGGAACGCGAAGCGTGCGGAAAGCGAGGACGCGGATAAAGAGGGTGTAGGCGACTTTTGTCGGAAAACATAGCCTGAATATTCTTTCCACATTCGATCAAAGGCACAAAAGCGAGCCAGAAGCCACGTCGCTTAAAGCATCAGGCTGTAATGGGAGCCTGCAAGGCAAAAATAGATTTTCGACGGTTTCGAAAGCGACGACCGTTGAATTCCCGTACTAAAATCGAAATATGAGAGATGGGGCTGGCCCCGGAATTCTCCAGGAACACGACAATGAACTGGTTGCGGTTTGGCCTATCCTTGTTATCGATAGGACTCTTGAGTTGGTGGCTGGCAGCAAAGCTCTCGAATGTGCGCCTCTCTAGGCACGTTATGCAAGAACTGGCGGCGCTCGGAGAGGCTAACTTTCGTCAGCCTGACGGAGCGACGAGGGAGATCGCGCACGACAGCATCCACCGTGCGTTTAACGACGTACGAAAGAAGATGTCGGCCATGATTGCGCAGGTCAAGAGCGAAAGCATCGTTATTTCGCTAGAAGGTGATTCCTTGTTCAGCAGGGCGGAGAAATTGTCGGCCCGAACGGAGCAGCAGGCAGTGGCGCTGGAGGAAACGTCGTCTACGGTTGAGCGACTCAGTGAATCCGTACAACGCAGTGCTTTCGATTTGCAGGACATCGCTTTCGCATCGAGCCGCATCGAAGCGTCTGCAGCGCACGGAAGAACGATGATGGCAGAATCGAGCGCCCGTCTGAGCGCGATCAAAGAAGCGTCACGACAAGTCGGCGCCTTGGTAACGGTGATCGATTCCATCACCAGTCAAACCAGTCTTCTTGCGTCAAACGCCGCTGTAGAAGCCGCACGCGCCGGAAACGCAGGCCGGGGCTTTAACGTGATCGCCACTGAAATCCGGTCACTTGCCGCCCGATGCGCTGAATCCGCGAAGGAGGTTCGTGCTGCTATCGTAAGGGCGGATCAAGAAGTGTCAAAGGGAGTTGCGAGCTCTTTGGACGCAGCGCAAGAAATAGACGACATCCTTTCGAGTGTTCAGAGGCTCACGGCGAGGACCACTGCAATTTCCGAGCACTCACTAGAGCAGGAGCGCGCGTTACGCGATCTATCGAAAGCGGTTCATCAAATTGATGCGACGACACAGCAGAACGCTCAGCTGGCGGAGGACATGGCCCGAGCTTCGAGGCTGTTAAAGCAGAAAGCTTCGACGCTCACCGGTTCAACCGCGCACGCGCGGCTTCAGCAGGGTACGGCGGACGAAGCCTATGCACTTGTGGCCGCAGCAGTAAAACATTGGCACTCCGCTGGGAGAATGAAAGCGCTTCACGATTTCAATGACCCTGACGGTGAATTTGTAGATCGCGACCTCTACGTTATTGTGAGTGATCTCGACGGCAAATATCTAAGCTTCGCCCCTCGTCATGATCTGATTGGCAAGAACATGAAAGTCATGCCGGGATTCGACGCAACTAGGTACCTCAGGGAAGCTCGATCTGTGGCGGGCGCGGGTGGAGGATGGGTAGAGTTTCAAATCGAGCATCCTGAGAGCGGCATGAAGAGCGACAAGGTTTCGTATGTCACTTTTCTCGAAGGGGAGCATCTCCTCGCTAGCTGTGGATTTTTTAGGCTGAACGGCTTTGGAAGTTCGTCCGGTTGTTGATTTGCAGTCGTAATCCGCGGTGTGGTGGACGAAATCCTGGACTCCCCGGAGGTAGTCTGTGTACTCGTACGAAGACCGCATTTGTGTGGTTTTGACCGGCTCCCCGCGCTTAGTCCGGTGACGGTGTAGAGTCCGTTCAGGAGAGGAACGGCAATGAAGAAGCGATTCACCGAAGAGCAAATCATCGGCATCTTGAAGGAAGCCGAGGCTGGCCTGAAGCCGGCGGAGCTGTGCCGCAAGTACGGAATCTCGGAAGCGACCTACTACAACTAAAAAGCGAAGTTCGGCGGGATGACGGTCTCCGAAGCGCAGCGCCTGAAGGAACTGGAGCAGGAGAAGAACAGGCTCAAGCGCCTGTTGGCCGAATCGACGCTCGACAATGCCGCGTTGAAGGACCTGCTGGCTCGAAAGTAGCAAGCCCGCAGGCCAGGCGCGAAGCGGTCCGAATCTTGATGACCGAACGTGCCATGGGTGTTACCCGGGCCTGCGGGCTGGTAGGGATTTCGCGCTGGCTGTTCCGCTACGAATCACGGCGCCGGGTTGACGACGAAGCGCTGACTGACCGGATGTTGGCCATCGCGGCGCAGAAGCGCCGATACGGCTACTTCATGTGCTGTTGCAGCGGGATGGCTGCTTCGCCGATCACAAGCGTGCTTGGCCATCGAGGTCGATACTTCATTGCCGGGCACTACGAGTGCAGCAAGTGCTCGAGCGGCTCAAGGAGATGCGAGGCTTACCCGCATCCATCACAGTCGACAACGGGCCGGAGTTCCCTGGTAAGGTGCTGGATGCATGGGCCTACGAAGCCGGTATCGCGCCGTCGTTCATTCGGCCTGGCAAGCCGGTGGAAAATGCCTATATCGAGAGCTTCAACGGGCGGTTCCGCGATGAATGTCTGAACGAGCACTGGTTCGTCTCAGTGCACCACGCCAAGCGGCTGATTGAGGAATGGCGTATCGAGTACAACACCGAGCGACCTCATAGTTCACTCGGCTATCTGACGCCTGCGCAGTTCGCACGGGCGCACGACGCAAAGCAGCAGTTTTTAACCTCGGACTCTAACTGCAGTTCGGACTAAAACCTGGGGCAAGCCACCAGCGATCAAATGGGCAGTATGACTGCTCGGACGCTCGACTTAAAAATCTTTTAAAACGGTAGGGACGAGTAAGTCCACCGCTTGGCCACGGCCAGCGGCTCTCCATATGAACCAACGGGCGAGAGTTTTACAAACATGGAAGACTTAAGTGCGGTATCGGTATTCGTTTCAGTGGTGGACGCTGGCTCCTTTGCTGCTGCGGCCGAGAGACTTGGAGTCGTACGGTCAGTTGTTAGCCGCCGCATCGCCACTCTCGAAGACCGGTTGGGTACCCGGTTGTTGCAGCGAACTACCCGCCGCCTTTCCCTTACTGCGACAGGTAAACGATTCTACGAGCGGGTGAAGGAAGGGCTTGACACCATAAACGAAGCTGAACGCGAAGTGAGTGCGTTACGTACCGAACCCGTCGGGAAGCTCGTTGTCAGCCTGCCGATGAGCTTTGGACTGACTCACATTGTTCCCGCACTCCCCAGCTTTCATGCCAACTATCCTCAGATTACTCTCGAGCTCCGGTTCGACGACACTAAGGCAGAGCTTGTCCGCGACAACGTCGACGTCGCCTTGCGGATCGCGGATCTGGTGGACTCGTCAATGGTCGCTCGTCGGATCGCAAAGATCAGGCATGTTCTTGTCGCATCGCCTGCATATCTGGGCAGACATGGTGAACTTCTGGATCCCGGAGAACTGAGTACGCGCGAGTGTCTGATTTACGGCCTGAGGTCCACGCCCCGTCGCTGGAGCTTCCAACAGGGTGATGTGCTACGAACCGTGCATGTTAACGGACACCTCGAGGCTAACAACAGTCTTGCCCTCAGACAAATGGCCCGAGCAGGCATGGGGCTTGCGCTGATACCTCTGTTTCTTGTGTCCGATGATATTCAACAAGGGACGCTTGCGAGCGTGCTACCGGACTGGGAAACACATCAGCTCGACTTGTGCGCGGTCTTTCCCACCAGGCGCTTCGTCGCGCCTGCAATTCGTGCGTTCATACAGTTCGTCGAGGCGACAGTTGGAACTGGATCTTATCGATAACACAGAATCGCAGTCGCCTGCCTTGTCTTTTCGCCGGAAAAGAACCGACGGTGGCGCGGCGGCCCGTGCTACCAATGGTCACCACTTCGACGCACCAAGCAGGCATAATACCTGGAGCGGCCCCACGTATCTGAGGACACGAGGACTCTCTTAAAATAAGGGATAGTCTTGTGCCTATCAGTAAGCCTAGTCATTACGTGGAAAGCATCGAAATTCTGACCGAGCCGGAGCGCCGTCGTCGGCGCTCGGCGCAAGAAAAAATCGCCATCGTGCAGGAAACATTGGAGCCGGGAGCGTCGGTGTCGGCCGTTGCACGTCGGCACGGCGTCAATGCTAACCAGGTGTTCGGCTGGCGCAAGCAATACCAGGAAGGCAGTCTGGCGGCGGTGAAGGCAGGTGAAACCGTTGTGCCGGCATCTGAGCTGGCCGCCGCCATCAAGGAAATCAAGGAGCTGCAACGGCTACTCGGGAAGAAGACGCTGGAGGTCGAAATCCTGAAAGAAGCCGTGGAATGGGGCCGTTCAAAAAACCTGATTGCGCGCTCGCCCTTGCTGCCGGGGGACGACCGATGAAGACGGTCTGCGAAGTTCTCGGCGTGGCGCGCTCTGCCGTGGCAGTGAAGCGAGCTCGCTCGTCCGACTGCCGCGATGGTCGCCGTGCCCGCGTGACCAATGATGCCGGGCTGGTCGAGGAGATTCAGGCCCATGTGACGCACCTTCCTACCTACGGCTACCGGCGTGTCTGGGCGCTGCTGCGCCGCAGTCGGGAGCAGAGCGGTGCGCCGTGCATCAACGTCAAGCGCGTGTATCGGGTCATGCGGGAGCATCAGTTGCTGCTGCGCCGCCCCGGCGTGCGGCAAGACAAGCGGCGGCATGACGGTCGCGTTGCCGTGGACCGCAGCAACACCCGCTGGTGCTCCGATGGCTTCGAGTTCCGGTGCGACGATGGTACGCCGCTGCGCGTGACGTTTGCGTTGGACTGCTGCGACCGCGAGGCGATTAGCTGGGCAGCGACGACCGGCGGGCATAGCGGTGATGTGGTGCGCGACGTGATGTTGGCCGCCGTCGAACAGCGCTTCGGCACCACGCAGGCCGCGCAGTCCATCGAATGGCTGACGGACAACGGCTCGGCCTACATCGACCACCGCACGCGCAGCTTCGCTCGCGAACTGGGTCTTGAGCCGCTGACCACGCCGGTCCGTTCGCCGCAGAGCAATGGCATGGCCGAATCGTTCGTGAAGACCATGAAGCACGATTACGTCGCCTATATGGACAAGTCTGACGCACCAACCGCGCTCTCGCGTCTGGCTATCGCGTTTGAACACTACAATGAGCGCCACCCGCACAAAGCCCTGAAATACCGCTCGCCTCGCGAGTTCAGGCGTAATGCGGTGTCATCAACCTAACGGTGTCCCCTTGCCTTATCGGAATGGAAGCATGCGGCGGAGCGCATCACTGGGCATGCAAGCTGGTGCAGATGGGGCATCAGGTCAAGCTGATGCCAGGAGAATTCGTGAAGGCATTCAACATCCGCAACAAGAACGACGCGGCGGATGCCCGAGCGATCTGGCTTGCTGTGCAGCAGCCCGGCAAGGCAGTTGCGGTAAAGACCGAAATGCAGCAAGCAATGCTGGCGCTGCATCGGGCACGGGAGCAACTGGTGGCCTGGTTCAATCATCATCGATTGATGGAACCCCTCGGCTATATCCCGCCCGCCGAAGCTGAGGCAAACTACTATCGGCAACTTGAAACAGCTGTCGCTGACCCCGTATTAACTTAAACCAACCAGCCTCCACGATCCCCGGGGCGGTTCACGCTTACATCATGGCACTGATTACTGGGGAGCGCTCACGCAGCGCCACGCATCCAGCATTGCCTTTGATTTCAACAATGCACCGCCATCAGTCGAATTGACAGAGACGGCTCCGCAAGTAGAGCCATCCCCATTCAGGTCACACGTGACGGTTAAAACTTGTGGCGCATGCCAAGGCGGACACCGACCTGATTAGATGTCGCCGATGGACCGAAGCCTGCAATCGACGCCACTGCTGCCTGTCCGAGTGAATCGGTACCGATGGCATGCTGGTAGACGGTCAATAGATAGAGATCCGTCCGCTTGGAAAGGTTGTAGTCTGCCCCTATGTTGAATTGGAGGTATTTTGCGCCATCATCTCCCTTGACTGAACTACGACGCGTGTAGTCAAATGATCCTCCGAGGAGTAGAGCGGGGGTCATTCGGTAACGGGCGTTAATATCGATACTTGTGAAGATGGCTTCGCCATGATATCCGAGTGGGTTCGGACCCGAAGAGGAACCTAGATTTTCGAAGCGTATATTGGTTGCGACCAGACCAATCGTGGCGCCCCCAAAAGTGTACGAAGTACCCAAACCGCCGATCTGAAGACTTTTTGCAGATGCATAACCCACAAAAACCGGGTTCGCCTGAGCGCTCGTCGCACTGCCAACGGATCCGAGGTTGTTGGCCGAGCTCATTCCTTTATTTGGCGTATTACCATAAAAGGAGACGTTTGGGTCACGGGCATTGAGATATCCTGCGGCGATTGCAAAACCACCCGCGGTATAACTTCCACCCAGAGACCAGATCTGGTTTTGAGAAATCTGTCCGGGCACACCACCAAAGCTATACAAAGCACCGGCCGAAAAGCCGCGGTAGTTCGCAATTGTGAATTTGACGGAGTTATTAATCCGGTTGGTGTTCGTCAGGTTGTCGAGATCGTCCGGATGTGACCCCATGTAGCCAGCCCAACTGCCCGATGCAGCAAATTGCTGAACATAGTCGACTAGCGGGTCGTATTGCCGGCCGACCGTCACTGTGCCAAACTGGCTTCCCAAGCCGACATACGCCTGTCGACCGAACTCTGCGCCGCCTTGAGCCAAGGTGCCGTTGTTTGCGAAGAAGCCGTTTTCAAGCACGAAGATTGCCTTGAGCCCACTACCGAGATCTTCAGTGCCTCTTAAGCCCCAGCGGCTTCCGCTCAGGCCGGTTGCAGTTGCGTCAGTAACAGCGTACTGGGAAGCTCCTTTCAAGACTCCTCCAACCCGACCGGTCTGGACGTTGTTGGCATAGGTAACGCCAATATCGACGACACCATAAAGTGCAACGGTGCTTTGAGCTTTGGCTTGCCCATAAACAGCACACAACGCTGGCAAAATGCATAGTCCTAGCTTATTTAACGCCTTCACGGTAAAATCTCCAATAATCAAAGGTGGGTTTTAATTTTTTTGCATATTTTTATTCTGTTGTACTATTTATATTTACATTATATACTCCTTATTTATGGAGTATTTGGCATGATTGCCTTGTGAGAGTTGGTATAAACCGTCGATCGCTTGAATCGATTATCTAAACAATTTTCCGACGCGTCGCGTAGGATTCTTAAATCAACGCTGTGTCTCTGCGTGACTCGTCGGTGTTTCGAGGTGCGATCAGGTTGCCATTCAATACTTCGGCTTTTTCCAGGCGACGGAGATGACTAGGGCCAGCAAGCAAAGAGCGAGGATGTAGATGATGGGTGCGTTGACTAGTCCTTTGCCACCGACAAGCGCCGCCATCAGCACAGGAGCGGTACCACCAAAAATCGCATATGCCGTATTAAATGAAAGTGAGAACCCTGTAAAGCGAACGGAAGCAGGAAAACTTGTGACGAGGAGATACGGCACGACAGTGATCATCCCAATGAAGAATCCCGTTACTATGTACCAGTTTAGCGCTGAAGGATGTCCGTTGATGAGATTGAGAAAAAAGATGACAAGGGTTACAGCTGTCCCGATCGCACCCAACGCGAATGTTTTCGCCCACCCGAGGCGGTCAACAAGCGCCCCCGTCACTACGCAGCCCGCAATCAGCAGCACGATAGACCACGAGTTTGCCGCAAACACCGTTTTTCCCGGAACCTTCCATTGAGTCTGCAGGTAGGTGGGCAAATAAAGAAAGAACACCACGAAAACGCCGGAGAACACCCATGTTCCGAGCATCCCCGTTAGGGCCGTCGCCCGATGCTGTTTGAGCACCGTCGTAATCGGAAGCTGAGCCGCTTGCGACTGGTGGGCATGTAACGCAGTGAAAACCGGGGATTCCTGCAGATATCGACGAAGGTGGACGGCAATAAATCCGGCGAATCCGCCTGCAATGAATGGGATACGCCATCCCCACGAGGCCAGCTCTGATGACGTAAGAGCGGTGTTTAGTGATGTCGCGCTCAGCGCGCCAAGCAGAATCCCCGAACAGATTCCGGCCATGATGAAGCCACACGAAATGCCGATTCGGTCTTGCTTCACATGCTCGGAACAGAAGATGAACGCACCAGGTACCTCGCCGCCAACCGATAGTCCCTGGAGAACGCGGCACACCAGGAGGAGCAGGGGTGACGCGATGCCAAGTTGGTAGTAGCTGGGAAGAAGACCCATAACAAAGGTAGGCAACACCATGAGAAACAGACTCAGCGCGAAAATGCGCTTGCGGCCTAGCTTGTCCCCAAAATGAGCGAAGACCAGTCCGCCGACGGGTCGAATAAGGTACCCCGCAGCAAAAATGCTGAATACAGAGAGTTGGGCCAACCACGACGGTATGTTGGGCGGGAAGAACACGCTGGCGAGGATCTTGGTAAAGAACACCGCGACGATGAAGTCGAAGTACTCGAGGGCGCCGCCGACAGCTGTCAAAGCCAGTGTCTTTTGCTCCTTGCGTGAGAGTAGTCCCCTTCTCACAGCCCTGTTGTTCAAGCTTTGCGCTCCATTTTCCATGATGTACCTTGATTTCTAGAGTTGAAAAACAGACCGGCGCGCGTTCACTGTGCAGTTACCCCTACACTAAGGAAACCTCGAGACGGCTGCTCGGCATTCACTCACTATACTGAGTAATTTAATCAGCATAGTGACTAAAATAAAATGTGGTGACACTGAGGGATTTCCCCAAGGATCGTTGTGATGGCGCCAGATCATGGACACGCTCAAGCGCGTGGAGGCAGGACGGCGGTACCGGACCTATGTCGAGAGTTGGGCATCAGCACGGCAACGTTCTACAAATGGCAGTCGAAGTACGGCGGCATGAACGTTTCGCTGATCGCGCGAACGAGGTGGAGGCCGAGACCGTGCGGCTGCGCAAGATGTACGTCGAGGAGAAGATCAAGGCCGAGACGGGCAAGTCGGTGGAAAACGCGCACATCGAAAGCTTCAACGGCCGACTGCGCGAAGAACGTTTGAACCAGCATGCGTTCGTCAGTCTCGACGATGCGCGCATGTGACCCTAGCCCACAAAACTGTCCCATTTGGAAGTGGAAAATGCCGGCATGACGTTGTCATCGAGACCAGGAGGTCATGCCGTGAAGAAGAGCAAGTTCACCGAGGAACAGATCGCCTACGCGTTGAAGCAGGCCGAGCTGGGCACGCCGGTCGCGGAGGTGTGCCGCAAGATGGGGATCAGCGACGCGACGTTTTACAACTGGCGGACGAAGTACGGCGGGCTGTCGCCTTCGGAGCTGCGCCGGCTGAAGCAGCTTGAGGAAGAGAATGCGAAGCTCAAGCGGCTCGTGGCCGATCTGTCGCTGGACAAGGCCATGCTGCAGGACGTGCTGTCAAAAAAGCTCTGAAGCCTTCCCGGCGCCGTGATCTGGTCACGGACTTGATGCAGCGTTTCGGCGCAAGCCAGCGGCAGACCTGCGCGTTGTTGCAACTGTCCCGCACGGTCTACCGTTACGAGTCGGTCGCGCGGGATCAAAGCGCGCTGGAGATGCGCATCAAGGAGATCACGGAAGTACGGGTGCATTACGGTGCACCTCGCGTGTACGTGATGCTTCGCCGGGAAGGCTGGCGAGACAACCACATGCTGTAATTGCGTCTCCGGCTAACGACGGAGGCTGCCATGGAAACGTATGTGGGTCTCGATGTATCGCAGAAGTCAACGGCGGTTTGCGTAATCGATGGGGACGGTAATCCCGTCTGGCGCGGAATAGTAGCATCGGATCCGCAGGCTATTGATAGCATCATCCGACAGCAAGCCCCCGAGGTCCGGCGCGTCGGAATGGAAACTGGCCCTCTCGCAGTATGGTTCTATCACGCACTGCGAAATCGAGGTGTTCCTGTTGATTGCATTCATGCCCGCCACGTGCACGCAGCGCTCGCGACGCAACTGAACAAGACTGACAGCAATGACGCGCGCGGCATCGCTCAACTCACGCGCAGTGGCTGGTATCGTGCCGTCGAAGTCAAAAGTATCGCGAGCCACGAAGTCCGGCTGCTTCTTGGAGCGCGCAGTCAATTGGTCAGTATGCGTACCGGCCTGTACAACCAGATCCGCGGGGTGCTCAAAACCTTTGGTGTTGTGCTGCCTCCTGGTACGCGCAGCGCATTCGAGAAACTCGTCGAGCAACATACGCCATCGACATCGCTAATCCGTGGCGTAGTTGACATCCTGCTCGATAGTTGGAGGCATATAGACAGGCAAGTCCGTGAGACCGATAAGGCGCTTGAACGGATTGCGCGCGCCAGCGATGTGTGTCGTCGTCTGATGACGGTCCCCGGTGTCGGCGTGAAGACAGCAGTGGCATTCGCTGCTGCAGTCGACAATCCGGATCGATTTCGCCGTGTCGGCGATATTGGTCCGTATCTTGGTCTAACGCCAAGGAAGTACCAATCAGGGGACGTCGACCATAACGGTGGAATATCCAAGACCGGCTGCCGGCTGACCAGACACATGCTGTTCGAGGCGGCGTCGGCTTTGCTCCTGCGTCATAAGCGCGACTGCGCAATCCGACGTTGGGCGCAGGCACTGATTCCCCGGATTGGCCTGCGCAAAGCACTGGTTGCAACCGCTCGCAAACTCTCGACGCTGCTGCTCTCAATGTGGAGAAGCGGCAAGGAGTTCATCCCGGGATAGCCACACGCTCGCCGTCGCAAGTCGCTTTACCTGCAACAACTGCGGTACCGGTTCATCCAGGCTGATTACGTCGCCTCAACGATTCCTTGACGCGCTTTGCGGGAAAACCGCGGCAATCACATCGGAACGTTGTAGCGACTCTCTGACGGCATGTTGTGGCGTGAACACGACCACGAAGACGACAAGGAAACGGCTGGTCTGAACCCTTTCCAGGAGGATGATCTATTGACAGCAATTAGACGATAAACGCGTCGAGCGCGTGTATCGGGAACTGGGGCTTTCATTGCGCCACAAACGACCTCGACGGAACAAGTCGGCTCGGCGCCGACAGCCAAAGCAGTCAGTGAGCGCGATCAACGAAATCTGGAGTATGGACTTCTCTATGGTCCACCCGCAAACCGCAAGCGCAGACTGGTGGCGATAGACGACTCGCGTTTATCTATCCGGCCTATAGCGATCCGATCGAAGCCGGATCTGGCCTGCATGATGTAGTCGCACGCTTCCGTCCCAATTAGTGGCGCGGCATGATGTCTGCCGGAAGTCCATACGGGTTTGGGGAAGCGACGGATGGTCGTTTGCGCCATGCTGATTGGCTGCGCGAGCTGCGGAAAGTAACGGTGGTCAGGGGTAGAGCTATCGGTCTGCTGCGATTCCGGTGCGGTAGTTCAGGTTAAACTCCGCGCCGCTTCGCATGACAGCCCATGCAATGCGTACGAGTTTGTTTGCCAGTGCGCAGACTGCAATGTGCGCATGCCGGCGTTCGGCAAGTTGGATTTGCCAGGCTGGATCGGATCGTTGGGATGCTTGTCTTTCCATACCCATAGCGCACGGGCGCCCTGCACGAACAGGCGACGCAGATAACTGTTTCCCCTCTTTGTAATACCTAGCAAACGTGGCTTGCCGCCGGTTGTATGCTGTTGTGGCACCAGCCCCACCCAGGCGGCGAGATCACGTGCCCGCCGGAACGTTGATGCATTGCCGGCTGCGGAGACGATGGCGGTCGACAGCAAGACACCGACGCCGGGAATCGTTTGAAGGCGTCGGCAAAGGTCACTCTCACGTGAGAGACATTTGAGCCGGTCGTTCATCTGTTCAATGGTTGTTTCCGTGTGATTCCACATGTCGAGCAACATGTGTCCAAGATCGCGCATCATGGGAGTTAAGCCGGCGTCTTCCTTCTCGAGCAGAGCGGGCAACACGGTGCGAAGCGCATAGAACCCCTGTGCAATCTCGATGCCGCGATCCAGCAGCAGTCCGCGAATCTGGTTGGTCAATGCCAGGCGTTGCTGGAGCATGCGTTCGCGGGCGCGATGCAGCGCTTGGACATCCATCTGCTCCTCTGACTTGAGCGGCACAAACCGCATCGTCGGAAGTCGGAGAGCTTCGGCAATAGCCTGAGCGTCGTTAAAGTCGTTCTTCTGCGATTTGACGAACGGCTTGACGTACTGTGCTGGCAGAAGTTTGACGTCATGTCCGAAGCCCTGAAATTTGCGGGCCAGATACTGCGAGCCACAGCATGTTTCGATGCCGACAAGGCACGGTGGATGTTGTGCCATAAGCTGCAGGAGTTGATTACGCCCCAACTTCTCGCGCAGCACGACTTTGCCAGCAGCGTCGCAGCCGACGACGTGGAACCAGCGCTTGCCGAGATCGATTCCTAACGTGACCGAGTTCATGGCAGCCTCCATGGGTGGTAGCGCCACTACGATAGAAGAAGCGGGTGGACCATACCATTAGTCGCTGATGCGCTGTTTGATGGTCGGCGCTTGCGCACGCTCACGATCGTGGACAACTACACGCGAGAATGCCTGGCGATTGAAGTCGACGGCTCGTTGCGTGGCGAGCACGTTGTCGCTGCGCTGACCCGGCTTGCGCAGCATCGTCCGCTTCCCCGCTATATCAAGGCAGACAATGGCAGCGAGTTCATTTCGAAGGCGCTCGACAAATGGGCGTACCAGAACGGTGTGGAGATTGACTTCTCACGTCCTGGCAAGCCGACCGACAACGCGAAGAACGAATCCTTCAACGGACGTTTCCGGGAGGAATGCCTCAACGCGCATTGGTTCTTGTCGCTGGAGGACGCCAGACGCAAAATCGAGGTCTGGCGCGAGTACTATAACGAGGCGCGCCCTCACTCTGCGCTGCAGTGGATGACACCGGCGGAATTCGCCCGCCAGTGCACCGATCGGGCCGATTTGGCTCGCCCCGAAGAGCCGGAATTTTCCAATTAAGACTGGGACGGAAATTGGGCTAGCCTCAGTCAAGGGGCCGATGACGCCGACCGAGGTCCAGGATCTGATGCTGGCGTTCAACAAAGCGGTCATCGAACGGGCGATGGGCGCCGAGATGAATCTGCATCTGGGCTACCCCTCTGGCTAGCCCAAGCCGCCCGGCCAGGCCAATGAGCGCAACGGCGCCAGCGGCAAGACAGTCATCACCGATCGCGGCCCCGGTCCGGGTTGACGTGTCCCGTGACCGCGACGGCAGCTTCGAGCCGATCCTGATCCAGGCGTGGGCCGGCCACTAGAGCTTCGGTCCCAAGGACGGCTTGGACGATCCGCCGGCCGGCGGCGAACGTAATGGCGACACCGACTGGAGAGGCAAACGGTGCAGCAACGACACGCATGAGTCGAGCACGGATCGGACGCCCGGTTGTTCAAGAAGAGCAAAGGCACGCCGTCCGTCCTGTGCTACCACGGTCACATCTTGATGGAGAACAGTTCGAGCTTGGTCGTCGGCGCCGTCGTGAGCCATGCGGACGGCTTCGCCGAACGCGCCAATGCGTGGCGCACGCTCGATTGCGTGCCCCGTCGTCATGCCGAGACGCTCTGCGCCGACAAGGGCTACGACATGCGTGACTTTGCGTGGGGCTGTCGTGAGCGCGAGGTAACGCCATACGTCGCGCGCCATGACACGCATCAAGGCGGCAGCGCGATCGATGGCCGCATCTCGCGACACCCTGGCTGCGGCATCAGCCAGGTGAGACGCAAACGCATCGAAGAGCACATCGGTTGGGGCAATAATGTCGGCAGGATTCGAAAGACCGTGTATCGCGGCGTCAAACTGGTCGGCCAACACTTCAACTTGACGATGCTGGCGAGTAACCTGGCTCGGTTGGCACGAATTTTGACGGTGATATCGCAAGGAACGATGCAACGAGCCGTCTGGGCAGCGCGGTCGTCTCGCGGCAACGCGCTGGCAATCCCGCTCGCCAGCGGGGCAGCCACGACGATCTATCGACAACTCGGCGGCCAATCGCATACAAAATCCATTTAATCAGTGCCCCGGTCATCAAAACGTGGCGCTTTTCAACATTCTGTTTGGTCTTCCATCTATAGCGAACTCCCCACTGGTTGGTCGATAGCAGGGACGCTGTCTGATCGCCTTAAAGAGTCACATATAGTTGGACAAAGCGCATTGGTGCTCTAGCACGAACAGAGAAAACGCGAATCGTTACTGATTTTTGGCGCGCATGAAGGCAGAATCTTACGCGGATACAGCATTATTGGAGCGCGATGATTAAGATTCATGCAGCACATCAACGAGGAACTTTCCGAAATGACTGGCTGGAAGCTTTTTTTTCATTTGAGTTTGGGACATATAGAAACGAATATCGACGCTGCTATTCGGACCTCATTGTACTGAACGAAGATTTTGTTGCGCCCGGCGGGGGATTTGGACCGCATCCTCACGATAATGTCGAGGTGATGTCTTATCCGCTGGAGGGGGCAATCGAGCACCGGGATCACATAGGAAATTGTGCGACGATCTCCTATGGTGACGTGCACTTGATGCGTGCCGGATCAGGGATAGTCCACAGTGAAATGAACGCGTCGCGAGAAATTCCTGAACGGCACGTTCAATGGTGGATCAGACCAGCTCATAGAGACACCACTCCTAGCTACGCTGTACGCCACTTCGCGCTGGAAACGAAGATCGACCGGCTGTGCCTTATAGCTTCGGCGAATGGGAGCGAGGGGTCCCTGGAGATCGACCAAGACATTCGAATCTATGCATCGATTGTCGGCCCGAGAAAAGTCACGTATCGCTTGGATAATGGGCGCCGCGCGTATATTCATGTGGTAAAGGGCTCGCTTGACATCAACGGGGAGCGGCTGTCCACGGGCGACGGCGTGCACGCAGAGCAGTTGAGCCTGCTTAGTCTCATATCGAAAAGCAGTGCAGAAGTCTTGTTATTCGATTTACGTTAAGCGGACCGCGCCAAAAATATTTCCCTCAATCGTTACGATACACTAATGTTTAAGCACAAATTTCTCGGATATCTAGCAAGAATCTCCGTCATGCTGTTCGCGTGCGCAAGTATGCAATCCATGGCGGCACCGCCCGAGACGCCATATCCTAAACCAGTATATGATCAACTGACTCCCGATAACAGCTCACTGCTCCTGATTGACTTTCAGCCGCAATACGTCTTTGCAACCCAGTCCAGCAGTATCGATACACTGCTCAATAATGCGGCGGCTCTAGCCGAGGTGGCACAGACCTTTAAGCTTCCTACCGTGATTACGACAATTACGTCGAAGGCATATGGTGGGCCTTTGTTGCCACAGATTCGTGACGCGGCCCCAGGGGTTCCGGTGATTGACCGTACGCCGATCAACGCGTGGCAAGATGCAAGGGTTAGAGATGCGGTTCATCGAGCCGGCAGAAAGAAATTACTGATAGCCGGACTCTGGACGGACAACTGCGTCATGCTACCGGCCTTGGCTGCCCTTAAAGAGGGCTACGAAGTATATGTGGTCACCGACGCGAGTGGGGATTCGGACCCGATCTCTCATGAACGCGCGATTCAGCGCCTCGTTCAGGCGGGAGCCGTTCCCATTACTTGGTTGCCGGTCTTGCTTGAGCTTCAGGCAGACTGGACACGGGACGCAACACATGGTGCAGTGGCTAAAATACTTGCGCAACATGCTGCAACAATGGGAATTGGCGCATTATATAAGCGCTCAATGCAAACGCCATGACATGTTGCGCGTAGGGGGACACCGTGCACGAGTGCAAACGTAAGCTGGATCAATCGCCAACGGGTGGTTGAACCGCACCGGGAATCGTAGAGGCTGGTTGGTTTAAGTTAATGCGAACACGTCAGCAGCATCTCTGAGTTGCCTGTAGTAGTTTGCCTCAGCTTCAGCAGGCGGCATATAGCCGTGCGGTTCCATCAGCCGATGGTGGTTGTACCAGGCGACCCGGAGATATCCGGAATTCCGTGTGTGAGGCGGGTTAGGATTGAGATTCCAATGTTGAATCGCTCCGGTAAAGCAGCGCAAACTGCGTCGTCGCGCTTTTCCAATCGTGCCGGGAGCCGGTCCACTTGGCGAAGTCCAGCGAGTTTCGGATCAGATGCACGATGCAGGTCTGGACCGTCGTTTCCGGGAACACCGTGCTGATCGCTTCCGGGAAGCCCGTCAAGCCATCGACCACGGCGATCAGGATGTCCTGCACGGCGTGCAGTTTCAAGTCGTTCACCACCCGCAGCCGGAACTTGGCCCCCTCGGTCTGCTCGATCCAAAGGCCCAGCACGTCACGTGTGTCGTCGCGGCCACGCCGAGCGCCTGGTATATCGCCTTATTGCTCACGACGCCTTCGTCGCGGATCTTGACTCGTAAGGCGTCGAAGAACACGACCGGGTACATCGGCTCGAGCGGCCGTTGCTGCCACTCACGCACCAGAGTGGAGCAGCCCCCTGAAACGCCGGACACAGTCACCCACTTACAATAACGGGCAGGCATAAGACTGTGTTTTTGACTAAGAGACGGTTTCAAAAAGACGCGTAGCTACTGTTAACTTTTCTCTTGACCTGTTAACCTGAGCCATCGTGACAACCGGATCAGGGAGATGGGCAAGCCGATCATTGACGACGAGTTGTGGAAACTAATCGAGCCACTTCTACCACCTGCCAAGCCCCGTCGGTTCAAGTACCCGGGTCGCAAGCCCGTGCCGAATCGCGCAGCGCTGACGGGCATTCTGTTTGTGCTGAAGACCGGCATTCGCTGGCGCGATCTTCCTGTTGAAGTCCTTAAAAACTGCTAATCGTGTCCACAGATTACGCTAATGTAAGACACGGCCGCAGCCCCGTGAGATAAGGCATTGCCGCCGTTTCGCGCGTCTTTTCACGCGTTGCGTTTTGGCAACGCGCGCACGCTCGGATGTCCGTTTATTTTGCTAACGCGTTCTACCTGTCCTTTAATTCCGCTAACGCGTCTGACGAGGCTCGATTAGGAGCGGCAATGACGGTTTCCGAGGAAGCAGTTAGCAGAGCGGAAAAAGTAGCAGATGTCCTCAGGCCATTGGGGCGAGGACCGCTTTCGAAGAAGCGCGCGGTTTCGGCTGCCAATCTGCTGGGCGTCCACTGGACTACTGTTTATCGTCTGCGGCGGAAATTTCTGGCAAACCCGGTAGCGAGCGCGGTCATCCCGAAACGACGAGGCCCATCTGAGAGCAGCCATCGATTGGGAGGGGCCGTTGATGCAGTGATTGACGAAGTAGTGCACGTCTGGCTGCCCACTCAACGACATTTGGCGCATCCTGCAACCGATCTCGTGCTGGAGGTTCGACGCAGATGTGAGCTCGCCGGACTGCAACCACCAGGCCGAACCACCATAGGCCGGCGGTGGGCTCAGCATCGCGAGGCGGACGCCCTGCAGCGCGCGGCCCTTCCCAGCGCGCTGGCAGCGCCAGGTTCGCTTGTCGCAAAGTCTCCGCTGGAAATCGTTCAGGTCGACCATACCCAGGCGGACGTGGTTTTGGTTAGCGAATACGACAGACAGGTGATTGGTCGCCCGTGGCTGACTATCGCTCTGGACGTTGCAACCAGGTGCGTGTTGAGTTTTTACGTTGGCATGGAGCGTCCGGGAGCGGCTACCGTTGGTTTGCTGCTGACCAGAGCGGCCCTGCCCAAAAGCCCCTGGCTCGCGAAGATCGAGGCCGACGCAGAGTGGCCGATGCGTGGGATTCCGAACGTTCTCCATCTGGACAACGCTGCCGAGTTCAAGAGCAGGGCGCTTCGCAGTGGATGTCGGGAATACGGTATCCACCTGATGTATCGTCCAGTCGGGCGACCTCATTTTGGCGGCCATATTGAACGCTTGAACCGCACCCTGATGGAGCGTGTCCGGGCCTTACCGGGGGCGACTGGATCGTCTCCCAAAGGACGCAAGGCGCGAGAGTCTGAAAAGACGGCCTCATTGACGCTTCGAGAATTCGAGCAATGGCTCGCGATCGAGATCGCCAGACGCTACCACCACGTTCCGCATTGCGGGCTGCTTGGAGCGACGCCAGCTGACACGTGGCGGATGCTTGCCCTTAGCCTTGATTCGCGGCAGCTTCCCGCGTCCAGCGACGCTGAGCTCAGGTTCTTGATTCGGTTTTTGCCCGTAGTGAAGAGGAAAATCCAGGCTGACGGACTGACGCTCTTCCATGTTCGTTATTGGCATCCGATTTTCGTTGCCTGGCGCCAGACGCGGCGGGCGGTCACCGTTCGGTATCATCCGGAGGACCTCTCGCGGGTTTTTGTGACAGCAGGGAGCGGCAACTACCTCGAAGTCCGTTACGCAGACATGCGGCGGCCGGCAATTTCTCTATTTGAACACCGGGCAGCGTTGCATTCCATTAGGGTGGAAGGACAACAAACTGTTTCTGAGTCGCTGATATTCAGGATAATAGAAGAGCAACGGCATGTAATTTCCAGAGCCAAACAGACAACAGCCCGTGCACGTCGACGGTCACGCAAAAAGATCGTCCCCTTGGAAGAGTTGCGCGACAGGATTGTCCCGTACAGGCATGACGTGAAGGAGCAGGAGGCTGAGGCGGTCGACTACGCGACGCCAGTTCAGGCCTTCGATGTGGAGCAATGGTGAGGTGACACATGAAGGGTGGGGCACTTGCGCATCTGCTACCGGCTGCCAGACAGCAAGCCGAGTTAGGGAACGACGAACGAATCCTCGGACTTCTTCGAGACCGCTGGATCGACTATCCCCGCGCGACGCAAGCCCTGCAGCAACTTGAGCGCCTCTTTGAGACGCCTCGCCGCGAACGTATGCCGTGCCTGCTGTTGCACGGTGATTCAAATATTGGCAAGACGAAAATAACGTAAGCGATCAGGTAAAGACGCCCCTCTATGAATGGAGCGTCTTGGAAAGCCGCTGGCCGTCCCTCGAGAAACCATTTCGCTCGTAGAAGTTGTGAGCAGCCGGTCGGTGGTCACCGCTCGTCACTTCCAACTTTACACATCCCACCTGCCTAAACCAGTGTTCTGCAGCGTCAATCAGCGCGCTACCAACTCCGTTTCCCCGATATCGCTCGTCGACGACCATGCTAGTTATGCGCCCGAGGCTGCCCGCTGCGTGGAAGAGAGGTAGTGCATGGAGGCTAATACTACCGATGACCTTTTCTCGCACGGAGGCCACGATGATTTTGTCCATCGGGCTCGGAAGCATCGCTTCCATCTTCTCGAGGACTAGCGCTGGAGTCGTCAAGTAGCCGAGTTGCTGCAACAAGAATGCGATTGTTGCGTGATCCGATGATCGCGACTCACGAATGAGAAAGTCCGATGACTTCATCACGCACAGTGCTCCAAGGTAAAAGATCTTCGTAGTCGCTGAGGGTTTTTGCCTTCGGTAGCGCTCTAAACAGCGAGACCAGATAGCGATACGGCTCGACACCGTTCGCCTTGCATGTCTCGACGAGGGAGTACAGGTTAGCACTGGCCTGCGCGCCGGCGACCGTATCAGAGAACAGCCAGCCCTTGCGGCCGACGACGAACGGTCGGATCGCATTCTCGCAAGGGTTGTTCGAGATCAGCCAGCTCCCGTTCTCGACGTAGCGGACCAGCTTGGACCACTGTCCGCTCATGTACTGCAATGCCTTGCCGAGCAGACTCGACGGCACGACGCCCGGCAGATGCTCGACCAGCACGTGCTCGATGATGGCGAGCACGCGGGCGCTGTAGCGGGCGCGCAGTCGCTGCCGGCGTTCGGGCGCCCACTTCGCACTACGCGCCTCGGCCGCGAACAGCTTGCCGATCAGCACGACGAAGCGCGTCGCCAGCAGGTCCGGCGAGCGTGCCGCCTTTGGCACTGACTCCTCGGCCTTGATGAAGCCGCGGCGCACGTGGGCCCAGCATCCGAGATGCACGAGTTGATGATCGTGGGCGATGCCGTTGTAGAGTTCATACCCGTCCGTCATCAACACGGTGCCAGGCTGGACGCCGGCGTAGAGTTTCTGCGCGTGCTGGGCGCCGCGCCCCGGCGAGTAAGAGAACATCCGCACAGGCGGCCCCGAGCCGTTGATCTGCGCCCACAGGTAACTCTTCGCCTGCGGCCTTCGTCCCGGTTCCTTCAGCACCTGGAACGTTGTCTCGTCGCCGTAGATCAGGTTCGACTCAAGCAGCGCGTCGCGCATCAGGTTGATTACCGGCTGCGTGGCCAGTCCCACCCGCACCACGCTGGCAGCCAGCGTATTCGACGAGA
>NZ_LFZP01000009.1:0-36605 GCF_002925705.1 Burkholderia anthinoferrum | reverse complement strand
CAGTCGGTCGCGTCGGTCACGTGCGACACGCGCGACAGCCCGTCGAAGCGGATGTTGTCCTTCTGCGTGCAGCGGCCAAGCGCCTTGGTCGCGCGGCGACGCAGCTCGGCCATCTTGTCGAATTCGTCGGCGAATTCGTCGACCGCGCGCTGCGCTGCCGCTTCCAGCATCTCGACGCGCGATGCGCGTTCGCGGCCGGCGGCGTCGCGGTGCTCGGTGAGATCGGCGCTACGGCGCTTGCCGATTTCGGTCAGGCGGTGGTTCAGCGCCTCGATCAGCAGCGCGCGGCGCTTCGGGTTGTCGAGCAGGTCGTCCTGCAAGTACGGGTTGCGACGCACGACCCAGATGTCGCCGAGCACTTCGTACAGCATCCGTGCGGAACGGCCCGTGCGGCGTTCCGCACGCAGTTCGTCGAGCACCGACCACGCCTCTTCGCCGAGCAGGCGGATCACGATCTCGCGATCCGAGAAGGACGTGTAGTTGTAGGGGATCTCGCGCAAGCGGGGCGCGGGGTCGGCGGCGACGGCGGCGGCCGCGCCATGCGGATCGAAAACTTGTGGTGCGTTCATGTTCGGACGACTCGGAGGGCCGATATCCCGTGCACGGGCGTCGGCAAGCGCGTGGGCGCAATCTTGGGGAAATCTGTTCTGTTACCAGGCGCGCGGCTGTCCTTCATGGGGCCGGAGCGGGCGACTCGCCCCTCCTGGCCGGCGACAGGGCCTGGCGGCACTCGGGACCATCAGCACGATCGCGCGCGGCGCGCATGCCGTTCGGCCGCGGGGCTGGCTGCGCGCGGCGTCGGCTTCAACGGTGCGATCCGAGGGTGCCTCTGCATCTTCCGAATCCTTGATTCAAAACGGAATTCTAACCCATGATCGCGCCGCCCGTGACACGCCGGACAGGTCGTGGGGCTATCGCCACGAGCCGCGCCGGGCGGGGTTCGGCACGATTTCGTGCGACCATTCGCCGTCCGTCCGGTCGGTAACCATGCGGTTAAACCGGTAAAAAGCGGCGCGCGGCGCCCCGCCCGTATGCGCAGGTCACCGCCACGACCGCCCGCCCGGCATGCCGCTTGCGTGCGGGCCGACCCTTGGCGCTATCATTGACCCTTTACCGTCTGCATCCGCACTGCACGCGAGCGCCCATGGCATCCCACGATTACCTGAAGAAAATCCTCACCGCGCGCGTCTACGACGTCGCGATCGAGACGGAACTCGAACCGGCCCGCAATCTGTCGACCCGGCTGCGCAACGCCGTTTACCTGAAGCGCGAGGACAACCAGCCGGTGTTCTCGTTCAAGCTGCGCGGCGCGTACAACAAGATGGCGCACATTCCGGCGGACGCGCTCGCGCGCGGCGTGATTACCGCGTCGGCCGGCAACCACGCGCAGGGCGTCGCGTTCTCGGCGGCGCGGATGGGCATCAAGGCCGTGATCGTCGTGCCGGTCACGACGCCGCAGGTGAAGGTCGATGCGGTGCGCGCGCACGGCGGCCCGAGCGTCGAGGTGATCCAGGCGGGCGAATCGTACAGCGATGCGTACGCGCACGCGGTCAAGGTCCAGCAGGAGCGCGACCTCACGTTCGTCCACCCGTTCGACGATCCGTACGTGATCGCCGGCCAGGGCACGATCGCGATGGAAATCCTGCGCCAGCACCAGGGCCCGATCCACGCGATCTTCGTGCCGATCGGCGGCGGCGGGCTCGCGTCCGGCGTCGCCGCGTACGTGAAGGCGGTGCGCCCCGAGATCAAGGTGATCGGCGTGCAGGCCGAGGATTCGTGCGCGATGGCGCAGTCGCTGGACGCGGGCGAGCGCATCGAGCTGAGCGAGGTCGGCCTGTTCGCGGACGGCACCGCGGTAAAGCTCGTCGGCGAGGAAACCTTCCGGCTGTGCCGCGAATTCCTCGACGGCGTCGTGACGGTCAACACCGACGCGCTGTGCGCGGCGATCAAGGACGTGTTCCAGGACACGCGCAGCGTGCTCGAGCCGTCCGGCGCGCTCGCGGTCGCGGGCGCGAAGCTGTACGCGGAACGCGAAGGCATCGAGAACCAGACGCTCGTCGCGGTCACGTCCGGCGCGAACATGAACTTCGACCGGATGCGCTTCGTCGCCGAGCGCGCCGAGGTCGGCGAGGCGCGCGAGGCCGTGTTCGCGGTCACGATCCCCGAGGAGCGCGGCAGCTTCAAGCGCTTCTGCTCGCTCGTCGGCGATCGCAACGTCACCGAGTTCAACTACCGGATCGCCGATGCGCAGTCCGCGCACATCTTCGTCGGCGTGCAGATCAAGCGCCGCGGCGAATCGGCGGAGATCGCCGCGAACTTCGAGTCGCACGGTTTCAACAGCGTCGACCTGACGCACGACGAGCTGTCGAAGGAACACATCCGCTACATGGTCGGCGGCCGCTCGCCGCTCGCGCTCGACGAGCGCCTGTTCCGCTTCGAATTCCCGGAACGGCCGGGCGCGCTGATGAAGTTCCTGTCGTCGATGGCGCCGGACTGGAACATCAGCCTGTTCCACTACCGCAACCAGGGCGCGGACTACAGCTCGATCCTCGTCGGGCTGCAGGTGCCGCCGGCCGATCGCGCCGAATTCGAACGCTTCCTCGCGGCGCTCGGCTATCCGTACGTCGAAGAGAGCGCCAACCCGGCTTACCGCCTCTTCCTGTCGTAAAGGCTTCGTGCAATGAATCCCGAACATTCCCCGCTCGGCAAGGCCACTGTCTACGCGGCGCAGTACGATGCGTCGCTGCTGTTCCCGATCCCGCGCGCCGGCGCGCGCGAGCAGCTCGGCATCACGTCGGCGCTGCCGTTCTTCGGCACCGACATCTGGAACGCATACGAACTGTCGTGGCTCAACGCGCGCGGCAAGCCGCAGCTCGCGATCGCGACGTTCTACGTGCCGGCCGAATCGCCGAACATCGTCGAATCGAAGTCGTTCAAGCTGTATCTCGGCTCGTTCGCGCAATCCAAGTTCGACTCGGTCGACGCGGTGCGCGACGTGCTCAAGCGCGACGTGTCGGCCGCGTGCGGCGCGAGCGTGTCGGTGCAGCTGGTGTCGCCGCACGATTTCGGCAAGCTCGAGATGGACGAGCTCGACGGGCTGTCGCTCGACCGGCTCGACCTCGACACCGACGTGTACGAACCCGATCCGTCGCTGCTGTCGGCCGCCGACGGCGAGAACGAGGCGCCGGTCGAGGAGACGCTCGTGTCCGACCTGCTGCGCTCGAACTGCCCGGTCACCGGCCAGCCCGACTGGGGCAGCGTGCAGATCCACTACGTCGGGCCGCAGATCGACCATGCGGGCCTGCTGCGCTACATCATCTCGTTCCGCAATCACACGGGCTTTCACGAGCAGTGCGTCGAGCGGATCTTCCTCGACATCCTGCATGCGTGCAAACCGGTGAAGCTGGCGGTGTATGCACGGTATACGCGGCGCGGCGGGCTCGACATCAACCCGTTCCGCACGAATTACAACCAGCCGATGCCCGATAACGCGCGGACGGCGCGGCAGTAAATGAGTCTGTTGGCGGCATCTTGCGGTCCGCCAACCCTCCCAGCTTGCGGAAGGGTGCGTCTCTCTAATTCGGCGCGAACATGGCGGCCCGGCACTTCGGACAATACAGGTAGATTGTTCGACCATCGTGCATGGAAATGAAGCCTCGCCTTGCCTGGTCTATCCTCCATTTCGCCGCGCCACCACCCGCTAGACGCGCTACGCCTTCGGCATAGCAACTCGCGGCATCCAAGTCATGACTGTACGCCCGTTCCGTTACGCGGTTCGCACGCTTGAAAAACGCGCTGACATCCGTCTGCCGAAGAATGAACTGGCGGCACATATCCGCGGTTTCGCCTCCGCTGATGTCGGCCGACCACGCCCCGTTGCTGACGATTTCGACAGACCTCGGCGCAACATGAAGCACTACTCCTCGCAGCGGCGTCTTGTCGGACAACGTGCTCGCAACGGCAGTGCGGTCGAGCACGAGCAGCAACATCAGACTTGCGATCCGCATCACCATTGCACGCTTGCTCGCCGCTGCGTGGCGCTTCCCCGAGTGCCCAATGCGACCGTCATTTCGGCTACGCCGGCAAACCGCCGAAGGTGCGTGCAAAGTTGCTCTCGATATGGGCCAGCAAACGTGTGAGCGTTTCCTGGTCTTCGTACCGATCTGCGAGCGCATCCTCATCGAGCGAATCCGGATCCATGCACTCGATCTGGTCGAGTCGCAAGCGGATCGTTTCCATCAGCACGGCCCATTCGCCCATCAGCAACGGGATGGCCATGTCGCCGCGACCTTGCCGCTGATCACTCATGTTCATTGCAGCATCATCTACGGCTGGCACGTTCATCCTGCCTTTCGCTGCACTTCGACCAATCGCTCGGCATCCCATTTCCTCCCGACCGCCGCACGATGCAGCATCGCGAGCGTAATTGGTTCACGCTCGAGGTGGTGCGGTTTTCGAAGCACCCATCGCCGAAACAGCGAATAGAGCAACCCCTCGCCTTCCATCAAAAAATATCGATGGAAATCGAAGTCGCCGGTATCGACGGCAAACCGCTCAAAAAAGCGCCACATGAAGTCATTGGCTTCGTCGCCGGTTTGACCCAGGTCTTCCCAGAGCCGGGTATGAGCAGCGAGCGGCTTCGATGGACCGAGCCCCACCTCCGACCTCACAAAAGCTTCGATCTCGTCCCAACTCACGTTTTGCATCAAAACACCCTGTCCTCGTTTTTGACGAGGCCGTTGTACCGGGAGATCGTTCCGTGAACGATCACGAACACGTCACGCGCAAGCAGCGCCCAACCCACGCCAGGCACGGCACGTCCGACGAACACGCTGAGCTTTCGGGTCAGGATGATCCGAAACGACTTGATACTCTGCAGCGTCACGGTTGGTAAAACCTTCCTGTTCAACTGGTGGCGGAAAATCGATCGAGCCATCACGGATGCGACGGACGTTCCTTTCGTCGCGCCACCGAATTTCTGCCGCGTCGGCAATACCGGCCAACCCGCCAGAATCAGGATCACAGCTTCGACATCGTCGATCCCGGCCCGTGCACACGTCTCTTCTACAGCGACGAAAAAGAAAAGCTCGGCGGGTGTGAGATCCGAATGAACGCCGTAGCGGTATGTATTGCTGGTCATGGGGCGACTTCACGAAATCGTTGATCGGGAAGACGACCATACCCAGCAATCCACTTAGTCTGCTCGTTCGAATTTCATGATGCCCGTTGCCAATTACGCGTCCATCACTGTTGTCACCCGCCAGACGGACCTGTCGTCTCGCGCTCTCATCGACAGGATTCTATTCAAAGTGTAAAAATTCAGTGCCAAATGCAACAAGGCCGGTGCACGTCCATGCACCGGCCTTGTCGTACAGCTTCCGCCCTCTCGCGTTACTTCACCGGCGGCTTGTAAGCGATGCAGTCGACCTCGACCTTGCAGTCGATCACCATGCTCGACTGCACGCACGCGCGTGCCGGCGGGTTCTCGCCGAAGTACGAAATGAACACCTTGTTGAACGACGCGAAATCGCGTGCATCGTCGAGCCACACGCCGCAGCGCACGACGTGCTCGAGGCCGTAGCCGGCTTCCTTCAGAATCGCGATCACGTTCTCGATCGCCTGCTTCGACTGCGTGACGATCCCGCCTTCGACGACCTCGCCGTTCACCATCGGCGTCTGGCCCGACACGTACAGCCAGCCGTCGGCCTCGACCGCCCGCGCGAACGGCATCACCTGGCCGCCGGTCCCCTTCGCTTCGCCTACGCCATATCGCTTCATCGTTTCACTCCTCGTGTTGTCGGCCGGAGCCGGCGCTTCAGCGCCTGCTCCTGCCCATGCAACGCACGGTTGCGGGTACGCGCGCCGGCTGCTGCGGCGCGCGGAAGATCGGAATGCGCGCGTTCAGAACGCCGCATCGGCACTGGCCGACACGCGTTCGCCGCGCGCGACGAAACCGCCGGCGCGCTCGCCGGTCGGCTGGCCGTTTTCGTAAGTCAGCACACCGTTCACCCACACGGCATCGATCCCGTGCGCGGGCTGCTGCGGCTTCTCGAACGTCGCGGCGTCGATCACGCTCGCCGGATCGAACAGCACGAGATCGGCGTGATAGCCGACGTGCACCTCGCCGCGCCGAGCGAGCCCGAAGCGGCGCGCGGACAGCGACGTCATCTTGCGGATCGCCTCCTCGAGCGGCAGCAGGCTGGTGTCGCGCACGTAGTGGCCGAGCACGCGCGGGAACGCGCCCCACAGCCGCGGATGCGGCAGCGGATCGTTCGGCAGGCCGTCGGAGCCGACCATCGTCGCCGGATGCGACAGGATCCGGCGCACGTCGTCCTCGGACATGTTGTGGTACACGGCGCCGGCCGGGCGAATGCGCTGCGCGGCCTCCTGCTCGGTCACGCCCCAGTCGGCCGCGATCGCCTTCAGCAGCTTGCCCGCGACTTCCGGATGCGGTTCCGACCACGTGATCGTGATGTCGATGTCGCCCGTCACCTGCTTCAGGTCGAGCGTCGACGAGCTGCGGCTGTACGGATAGCAGTCGCAGCCGACCGGCTGGTAGCGGCGCGCGCCTTCGAGCGACGCGAGCACCTCGGTACTGCGCCCCCAGTTCGACGGGCCCGCGCACTTCAGGTGCGAGATCACGACCGGCACGCGCGCATGACGGCCGACCTGGTACGCCTCTTCCATCGCGTCGAGGATCGCGTCGAATTCGGTGCGCATGTGCGTCGTATACAGCGCGCCGGCTTGGGCGAGCGGTTCGGCGAGCGCCATCACTTCCTCGGTCGGCGCCGCGAACGCCGAGCCGTACGCAAGGCCAGACGACAGGCCGAGCGCACCGTTCGCGAGCGCCTCCTCGAGTTGCGCGCGCATGCCGGCGATCTCGCCGTCGGTCGCCGCGCGGTCGAGGCGGTCCATCTGGTTGTTGCGCAGCGCCGTATGGCCGACGAGCGCCGCGACGTTCACGGCCGGGCGCGCATCGTTCACGGCCGCGACGTAGGCGGCGAAGGTCGGGTACTGGAACGCGCCGCGCTCGCCGAGCAGGTTCATCGGATCGGGCGGGTCGCCCGCGAGCGTCACCGGCGATGCGCTGATCCCGCAGTTGCCGACGATCACGGTCGTCACGCCCTGCGAGATCTTCGGGATCATCTGCGGCGCGCGGATCACGTGCGTGTCGTCGTGGGTGTGCACGTCGACGAAACCCGGCGCGAGCGCGCGGCCGTTCGCGTCGACGACGTTCTCGGCGAGCCAGTTCGACAGGTTGCCGATCGCCGCGATCAGGCCGTTGCGGATCGCGACGTCGCGCGTGACGGGCGGCGCGCCGGTGCCGTCGTACAACTGCGCGCCGACGATCAGCGTATCGGCGGCTTCGGGGTGCGAATGCATGGTCAGTCTCCTACCGGTTGACGGTCTCCGCCGCCGCGGTGCGCGTCGAGCGCGTGCTTGATACGGCGCAGCGATTCCCGGCCCGCATCGCCGAGCCGCAATGCGACGCCGGTGACGAGCACGTCGATCGCCATCATCATCGCGTAGCGCGATGTCGAAGGCTTGTAAATGAAATCGGTTTCGAATGCGACGACGGGGATCAGGTGGTCGGCGAGCTTCGCGAGCGGCGACGCCGGCGCGGTGAGCGCGATCAGCTTCGCGCCGTAACGCTTCGCGAGCCGGCAGCTCTCGAGCAGCTCGGGCACGCGTCCGCTCACCGACAACGCGACGACGACGGTGTCGCCCGACAGCGTCGCGGCCACCATCCGCTGCAGCAGGCTGTCCTGGTAGCTCGCGACCGGCCGGCCGAAACGCACGAGCCGGAAGCGCAGCTCGTCGGCGAGCGCGGTCGAGCCGCCGCCCTGCCCGTACACGTAGGTCATCTTCGCGCCGGCGAGCAGATCGGCCGCCGCGTCGAACGACGTGTTGCGCAGCAGCTGGTGGTTGTGCGCGAGCGCCACGCGGATCTCGTCGTAGACGATCGACGCGGGGCTCGTGTCGTCGTCCGGCGCGTCGTCGGACGGCACCAGGAAGCGCTGGCCGACGGCCGCCGCCTGCGCGACGAGCACCTTCAGCTCGCGCACGTCGCGGCAGCCGACGGCCTTCGCGAAACGCGTGACCGTGGCGACGCTGACCTCCGCGTCGCGCGCGAGCGCGCCGATGCTCGCATGCGCGGCACGCGCCAGATCGGCGAGGATGAACGCGGCGACCTTGCGCTCGGCTTCGCGCAGCTCGGGCGCGCATTCGGCGATCCGCGCGACGATGTCGAGGACCGGCGGAGCGGCCTGAGCCGGATGCGGCTCGGCCGCGGGCGAAGCGGACGGGGAAGCGGGCGTATTCATCGGCGGAAAAGGGGGTGAAGCGGGATGTTATTAAATAACATCACCGCGCCGATGCTACTTTCTGTACCATCTGCATGTCAACTTCAGTGCAATGCATAGTGATGATGGAGCGGGATGACATGAAAGTTACAAACTATCAGGAAGCGACGATCGATCCGTTCGGCAAGGGCCTGGGCAATCTGCCGAGCGCGAGCGTGCCGCTCGGCGACGCCGGCCGGCTCGAATGGAACCTGCTCGCGGAAGACGTCAGCCTGCCGGCCGCCGTGCTTTACGAGGATCGCGTCGAGCACAACCTGAACTGGATGCAGGCGTTCGTGCAGAAATACGGCGTCAAGTTCGCGCCGCACGGCAAGACGACGATGGCGCCGCAACTGTTCCGCCGCCAGCTCGACGCCGGCGCGTGGGGCATCACGCTCGCGACCGCGCACCAGACGCAGGCCGCGTATCACGGCGGCGTGCGGCGCGTGCTGCTCGCGAACCAGTTGGTCGGCCGCCAGAACATGACGATCATCGCGGGGCTGCTGTCCGATCCCGATTTCGAATTCTTCTGTCTCGTCGATTCCGCGGAGAGCGTCGACCAGCTCGGCCGCTTCTTCGGCGACGCGAAAAAATCGCTGAACGTGCTGATCGAACTCGGCGTGCCGGGCGGCCGCGCGGGCGTGCGCGATGCCGCGCAGCGCGAGGCCGTGCTCGCCGCGATCGCGCGCTATCCGGACACGCTGAAGCTGGCCGGCATCGAGCTCTATGAGGGCGTGCTGAAGGAGGAAGGCGAGATCCGCGCGTTCCTGCAGCAGGCGGTCGCGCTCACGCGCGAGCTGGCCGAAGCCGGCCGCTTCGCGCGCACGCCCGCGATCCTGTCCGGCGCCGGTTCGGCGTGGTACGACGTGGTCGCGGAAGAATTCAGGAAGGCGTCCGATGCGGGCTTCGCGGAAGTCGTGCTGCGTCCGGGCTGCTACCTGACGCACGATGTCGGCATCTACAAGAAGGCGCAGACCGACGTGTTCGCGCGCAACCCGATCGCCCGCTCGATGGGCGAAGGGCTGCTGCCGGCGCTGCAGCTGTGGGCGTACGTGCAGTCGGTGCCGGAGGCCGACCGTGCGATCGTCGCGCTCGGCAAGCGCGATGCGGCGTTCGACGCGGGCCTGCCCGAGCCGGCGCGCCACTTCCGCCCGGGCCGCGACACCGCGCCGCGCGACGTCGCCGCCGCCGAAGGCTGGGCCGTCACCGGGATGATGGACCAGCACGCGTACCTGCAGATCCCGCCGGGCGCGGACGTGAAGGTCGGCGACATGGTCGCGTTCGACATCTCGCACCCGTGCCTGACGTTCGACAAGTGGCGCCAGGTGCTCGTGCTCGATCCGCAGTTCCGCGTGACGGAAGTCATCGAAACCTTCTTCTGACGCATGCCGCGCGCGGCGCCGCCTTGCCGCTCGCGCGGGGCGGCCGTCACGCGCGCTTCAATCTGCCGGAGTACACTGCGCTTTCGCCCTCGGGCCCGTCGCGGCCGTCATGCACGGCGCGATCGGGCCTTCAACGCTGCTTCTCTGGAGAAAGCCATGGCCGCGAAGAAGATCCTGTTCCTGACCGGCGATTTCGCCGAAGACTACGAAACGATGGTGCCGTTCCAGGCGCTGCGGGCCGTCGGCCATCACGTTGACGCAGTCTGCCCGGGCAAGCGCGCGGGCGACAAGATCAAGACCGCGATCCACGATTTCGAGGGCGACCAGACCTACACCGAGAAGCCCGGCCACAACTTCACGCTGAATGCGGCGTTCGACGACGTCGATGCGGCGCGCTACGACGCGCTCGCGATCGCGGGCGGCCGTGCGCCCGAATATCTGCGGCTCGAACCGAAGGTGATCTCGCTCGTGCGCGAGTTCGCCGAAGCCGGCAAGCCGATCGCGGCGATCTGCCACGCGGCGCAACTGCTCGCGGCCGCCGACGTGATCCGCGGCAAGCGCATTTCGGCCTACCCGGCCTGCGCACCGGAGGTGAAGCTCGCGGGCGGCGAATACGCGGACATACCGGTCGATGCGGCCGTGACCGACGCGCCGTTCGTCACCGCGCCCGCGTGGCCCGCGCATCCTGCCTGGCTCGCGCAGTTCCTCGCGCTGCTGGGCACGCGCATCGAGCTGTGAACGACGCGGGAATGAATCGAAATGATGTGAAGTGAAACGCCGGCCGGCAGCGGGTGCGTACGTGCGCTCGGCCGCGCCGGCCACGATCGGCCGACGGGGGGGCGCCCCGTCGCGGCCTGCCCTTCAGTGCGGCGCAGGCGTCGAGCCGACGTCCGCGATCCGCGACTCCAGCATCGCCAGCGCGCCCGACAGCGCGGTCAGCACGTCGTCCGGCAATTGCGCCATCGTCTGGTCGATGAACGCCTTGCGGCGCGGCAGGCACGCTTCGAACGCGGCGCGGCCGTCGGCGGTCAGCGTGACGTTGGTCACGCGGTTGTCGCGTGCATCGGACGCGCGCTCGATCCAGCCGAGCGCGTCGAGCGACTTCAACTGGCGCGTGAGCGCGCCCGGATCGATGCGCAGCACCTCGACGAGCTTCTTCTGCGACGCATGCCCGTCCATCGTGTGCAGCGCGACCATGATGCGCCAGCGCGGCATCGGCTGCCCGACGTGCGTTTCGAATGCGGTCATGAACGCACGATACGTGCGTCCGAATTGCTGCAAGATCGCGACGCGGTCCTGTTCTTCCATGCGCTCAGTTCTGTTCGTTCAATCGATCAATCGGCCGCGACGTGCGGTTCGATCTTGCGCCGCAGCGCGATCGGCGGCACGCGACGGCACTGCCACACCGACACCACGGCGACGACGGCCGCCATCGCGACACCGAGGTGGATCGCACCGACCAGCGATTCGCGGGCCGCTTCCAGCAGCAGCGCGCCATTATGCCCGGCACGCGTCAACTCCGCGACGAGACCGCCCTGCGCCGCGCGATCGATCAGGATCTGCGGATCGGCGAGCCGCGCGTGCCACTGCATCGCGTGGTCGGCCGACAGCGCGCTGCGCACGCCGCCCGAATACATCTGGTTGACGAGCGTGCCCGTGAGCGCGGTGCCGAGCATCCCGCCGACCATGCGCAGCGACTGCAGCAGCGCCGTCGCGATGCCGAGATGCTCGCGGCCGGCCGTCTGCTGCGCGAACACGGTGAGGTTCGGCAGCACGAAGCCGAGCCCGATGCCGCCCGCGACCATCAGCGCCATCAGCATCCAGGCCGGCGTCGCGTGGGTCGCCACGACGACGCCCGCGCAGGCGGCCGCGAACAGCACGAAGCCGACGTGCAGCATCGCGTTCGGGTTGCGGATGCGCGTGATGACGCGGCCGTTCATGATGCTGCCGATCGTGATGAACACGACGAGCGGCGTGATCACGAGCCCCGCTTCCTTCGGCGACATCCCGAAGCCGCCCTGGAACAGCAGCGGCGCGTAGAACAGCAGCGAGAACATCGAGAAACCGGCGAGGATCGCGAGCACGAACAGCGCGGACAGCGCGCGGTTGGCGAACATGTCGAACGGCAGAATCGGCTGCGCGCAGCGCTTCTCCCAGTGCCACAGGCCGGCGCCCGCCGCGACCGCGACGATGAGCAGCAGCGACGCCCAGCTCATGACGCCGTACTTCGGCAGCCATTCGACGAACAGTTGCAGCGCGCCGAGCGACAGTGCGATCAGGAGCGCGCCGGGCCAGTCGAGCCGCATCTTGCGATCGTGCTCGACGTGGCGCAGGTGCGGCAGGTAGCGCCACACGAAGAACAGCGACAGGATGCCGATCGGCAGGTTCACGTAGAACACCGAGCGCCAGCCGAACGATTGGGTCAGGAACCCGCCCAGCGACGGCCCGACCGCATTCGCGATGCCGAACGCGGAGCTCATCAGCACCTGCCAGCGCAGCCGCACGACGGAATCGGGAAACAGATCGGGAATGCATGCGAACGCGGTGCCGACCAGCATCCCGCCGCCGATGCCCTGCAACCCGCGCGCGAGCACGAGGGTCAGCATGTCGTTGGCCATCCCGCAGAGCACCGACGCGCCGGTGAACACCACGATCGACGCGATCACGAACGGCTTGCGCCCATAGTAATCGCCGAGCCGGCCGAAAATCGGCACGGTGATCACGGAGCTGAGCAGGTACGAGGTCGCGACCCATGCGTACAGGTCGAAGCCGCGCAGTTCGGCGACGATGGTCGGCAGCGCGGTGCCGACGACCGTCTGGTCCAGCGCGACCAGCATGGTGACGAACGAGATCCCGATCATCGCGAGCAGCGATTCGCGGAACGGCAGGACTTGCCCGCTCGAATGGTGGGCGGCAGTATGGACGGCCATTTTTTGTCGATGCAACTTTTGCCGGGTCAAATAATCTCAAAATTCTAGCATGCCGGAGTAATCTAGGCTGGCGATGGTTCAGGGCCCGTTCAGGCCAAGGAGAAAGATGGAACCGATTTCAATCAACCCCGCGACGACGCTGTCGCCGGAGGACCGGGACGCGCTGCGGCGCGCGAAGCAGGTGCTGGAAAGCCCGTCGCTGACGATGAAGCTGACGGGCGTGCTCGGCGCGCCGGTCGAGAAGATGATCGCGCGGCTGCCGGACTTCGCGACCGGCAAGATCAACGATGCGACGCAGCTCGCGCTGCGCAAATGCCTGAACATCGCGCTGCGAACGCTCGGCAAGCCGCAGGCGCCGGACGCCGAGCCCGACAAGCCCAGCAACCTGCTGCACAAGCTCGCGGTCGCGACGACCGGCGCGGCGGGCGGCGCGTTCGGCTTTCTCGCGCTGCCGGTCGAGCTGCCGGTGACGACCACGCTGATCTTCCGCTCGGTGTGCGACATCGCGCGCAGCGAGGGGGAGGACCTGACGTCGGTCGATACGCAGTTGCAGTGCCTCGCCGTGCTCGGGATGGGCGGCCACCCGGACAAGCAGGAGGAGGACGCCGATCTCGGCTATTTCGTGCTGCGCGGCGCGCTCGCGCAGGCGATCTCGAAGGCGTCGTCGGACATCACGGCCAAAGGCATCGCCGCGCACAGCTCGGCGGCCGTGTTCAAGCTCGTGCAGACGGTGGCCTCGCGCTTCTCGGTGCAGGTGACCGAGCAGATGGCCGCGAAGTCGATCCCGGCGATCGGCGCCGTGCTCGGCGCGACCGTCAACACGCTGTTCATCGACCACTTCCAGCAGATGGCGCACGGCCACTTCACCGTGCGCCGGCTCGAACGGAAATACGGCCCGGTGGCCGTCCAGGCTGCCTATCAGGCAATCGACGCCTCGCCCGCGCGCTGAGCCGCGCGCTCGAGCGCGACGCGGCGCAGGAACGCGGCCGCGCGGTCGAGCGCGTCGCGCGCCTCCGGCACCATCGGCGCATACAGCTGCCACACGTGCGGCATGTCGGGCCACACCTCGATCTCCACCGCCACGCCGGCCGCCTTCGCCTTCTCGGCGACGCGGCGCGAATCGTCGAGCAGCACCTCGGTGCTGCCGACCTGGATGTACAGCGGCGGCAGGCCGGTGAAATCGGCGTGGAGCGGCGATGCGTACGGATGCGTCGCCGGCGTGTCGCCGAGATACAGCTTCGCGGCCTTCGGCAGCGCCGCGGCCGCGAACATCGGGTCGCGGCCGTCGTTGCTGCGCATCGTGTCGCCGGTGCCGGCCAGATCCGTCCACGGCGAGAACAGGATCGCGCCGGCCGGCAACGGCTCGCCGCGATCGCGCAGCGCGACGAGCGTCGCGAGCGCGAGGCCGCCGCCCGCCGAATCGCCGCCGAGCACGATCGACTCGGGCGGCGTGCCGAGCGCCAGCAATTGCCGGTATGCGGCGAGCGCATCGTCGAGCGCGGCCGGGAAGCGGTTCTCGGGCGCGAGCCGGTAGTCGAGCGAGAACGCGCGCACACCCGCGCGCTTCGTCAGCCCGAACACCAGCGGCCGGTGCGTCTTCGTCGAACAGAAGTAGTAGCCGCCGCCGTGGAAATACAGCAGCGTGCGGCCGGACCCGCGGCCCGCGGCGGTGTCGGTGCGCTCGAGCCATTCGCCGCGCAGCGGCGCGTCGCCGGCGCCGAAGCACGGGCGCAGCCGGTAGCCCGACGGCGGGCGGCGCAGCACGATCATCCGCAGGTCGGTAAAGCGCCGGGCACGCGCGGGGTCGAGCACCTCGCGCGTGGTTTCGGGACGAAACTGCCAGCGCAGCAGCCAGCAGGCGAACTTGCTTTGCCAACTCATCGGACGCCCTCCGTCATCGCAATGTGACGATGGTACGGGCGAACGTGCGCGCGTCGCTCGACAGGTGCCTCTACATCGAACGCCTGCGCTCAGTTCGCCGGCATCACCTGGCCGCGGATCTCGCCGGACGGGTGTTCCTTCGTATGAATGTTGAAGTACCACTTGCCGCTCATCAGGTCGGTGACCTGCGCGTCGGTGAGTTCCTTCGATCCCTTGATCGGGCTCGTCAGCTCGTCCTTCGGAATCGGAACCTGCACGCCGGCGTTCTGGCCGACCGGCGCGGGCCCGTGGAAATGCGCGGCCGTGGCCGGCCCCGTGAGGTGTTCGTAGGTGACCGTCCACTGCAGCATGCGGGTGGCCGTGTCGTAGGTGGCGGCGACGGCGCCCGAGCCCTTGGTCGCCGTCGGCGGCACTTCGCTCGACGGCTGCAGACTGGCGGACAGGCGCACCGTTTCGGCAGCGGCGCCGCCGGCGGCCAGCACGCCCGCGAACAACGCGACCTGGAGCAAACGCAGCTTGAGCATGGATTCTCCTTGTACGACGTGGACGCCGCCCGGACAGGGGCGGCAGATACGATGGTAGTCGATTGCGGTCGATCCGGGCAGCCTGCCGAAACGTGGAAGAGACCTTTGCAGCAGGCCCCCTGAATCGCGACGCGGCCTTTCGCTACACTTCGTTTCACAGTTGCTTGTTTCCTTCGTCCGAAGGAGTCTGCGAGTATTCACGCGGCCGCCCGGCCGCGTTTTTTTTGCGTGTATCGACCGGCACGCGACATGCCGCACACGAACGTCTCTTTCCGGAATAAGAAGCATGACGAATCATTTTTCATCTCGCGAACGCCGCGATCGAAGCGCATGCCGACGCGTGCCGGGACCCGACCGCGTACCCCGCATGTTGTCACGATACGTGTAATACGGTATTGCGCGAACCCGGGTCGACACGTGTTTTCCCGCGCAGGAAAATGATCGCGTGTTGTCGTGACTGGAAAGTTGACCGTGCCGGCCCGTCTCCCGCTGCCCCGCCCGACCCGCCCCGTCCGCGCCCGCCCGCTGCTGGTGGGACTCTGCTCCGCCGCCGCCCTCTACGGCGCGCCCGCCGACGCGCAGGAATTCTCGCTGTTCACCGGCCCGCTGTGGGGCGGCGGCCAACGCACGTATTCGTGGGCGTTCGATTACCAGGAAGGCTTGAGCCCGCATACCGCGCTCGGCTTCACGTGGTACAACGAAGGGCACATCCCGAATCACCACCGCGATGGCCAGGCCGTGCAGTTCTGGGGCCGCATGCCGCTCGATCGCCGCCGGCTGGTGCTGTCGGCCGGCGCGGGCCCGTATCGCTACTTCGACACGGTGCCGGCCGCCGAAGGCCGCGGTTACTCGAATACGCACGGCTGGGGCGTGCTGATGAGCGTGCGCGCCGCGTACTACACGTCGCACCGCTGGATCGCGCAGCTTCAGGTCAACCGCGCGCAGGTGTTCGGCGGGCCCGACACGACGGCGGTGATGTTCGGCGTCGGCTATCAGCTCGATGCGCCCGACACGCCGGGCCCACGCGACACCGCGCTGCCGCGCGCGGGCCGGGTCACGCACAACGAAATCACGGCGATGCTCGGCGAGACGATTCTCAACAGCCGCTCGTCGCCGTCGACACTCGGCGGCAGCCTCGAATACCGGCGCGGCCTGACGCGTTCGATCGACTGGACCGCGACGTGGATGTACGAAGGCGCGAAGCAGGCGGTCCGCCGCAACGGCGTCGCCTCCCAGCTGTGGCTCACGCGCGCGTTCCTGAACGACAAGGTCACGCTGGCGGCCGGCGCCGGCGCCTATTTCACCGTCAACCAGCGCAACCGCGAAGGCCAGCCGGGCCCCGGCGACGGCCGCCTCTCCGGCATCGTGTCGATCTCGGCCAGTTACCGGATCTCCGAGCGCTGGCTCGCGCGCGTCACGTGGAACCGCGTGGTCACGCGCTACGACCGCGACACCGACGTGATCCAGGCCGGCCTCGGCTACCGGTTCTAGGCGGGCGCACTCGCCGGGCGCGCCGCCCGCGTCACGCGCGGTAGCCCGGATCGATCCGGTCGACGATGCGCTGCAGCGCGTCGAACGCGTCCTGCCCCGCGCCATGCTTCGGATCGAAATTCAGCGAATCGCGCACGCACCCTTCGAGAACGGGCGGCGCAATCGGCAGCGCATCGCCGATCGCATGCGTCGCGATCTGCACCTCGCACGCCCGGTTGAGCAGCCACATCAGCGAAAACGTCTGCGCGAGCGTCGCGCCGATCGTCACGGGCCCGTGGTTGCGCAGCAGCAGCACGGGCCGCCCGAGCGCGCTGTCGACGATGCGCCGCCCCTCCTCGAGATGCACGGTGATGCCTTCGAAGTCGTGATACGCGACCTTCCCGTACAACTGCGCGGCATAGAAATTCGAGAACGACAGCCCGTCGCGCGAACAGCACACGGCCATCGTCGGCGTCGTGTGCACGTGCATCACGCAGTGCGCATCGGGGAGCGCCGCATGGATCGCACTGTGGAACGTGAACCCGGCCGGATTGATCGGCCAGTCGGAATGACCGATCACATTGCCGTCGATGTCGATCTTCACGAGGTTCGATGCGCACACCTCGCGGTAATGGAGCCCGAACGGATTGATCAGGAAATGCCCGTCCTCGCCCGGCACGCGCAGCGAGATATGGTTGTAGATGAGCTCGGTCCAGCCGAGGTGGTCGAAGATGCGGTAGGCAGCCGCGAGCTGCACCCGCGCCTGCCATTCGGCTTCGGAAAAGCGCGCGGGGCGCGTGAACGACTGGTTCGGTACACGTTGCATGGGGAACTCCGGTTGCGCGGGGCGCGCAGCGTGGCGGTGCGCGTCGTCCATCGTCTGCCGGCGCCGCGCAGGGTGCGGATCCCGCACGTGCGGCGGCACGTCGTTCGGCACCGTTCCGGCCCGCATTGCGCGAGCGGTCCGGCGCCCTTCACGATTCACATATCGTTGCGCGCACAACCATATCATCTTTCCCCGCGCGCCGGTATCGCGGGTTTTGCCGGAGCCGTTCCCGCCCTTACAACTGATCGTCGACCGGCAGCAGCGTGAAGATGCCCGTCATCACGTTGCGCAGCAGCCCCGCGTGCGGGTCGACGTGATAGGTGGTGGTCCGGCCGCCCTCGGTGCCCGTCCATTCGAGCGCGGGCGGGCTGCCGTCGGCCCCCTTCGCGAGCGTGACGCGATAGCTTTCGTCCGGCTGCGTCACGCGCGCGAAAATCGCCGCGGCCTGCTGCGCGAGCACCGGGCTGTGGATCACGAGCGCGAGCTCGGTGTTCAGGTACGCGGAACGCGGGTCGAGATTCAGCGAGCCGATCACGAGAATCTGCCGGTCGATCACGTATGCCTTCGCGTGCAGGCTCGCACGCGAGCGCGAGCCGAACAGCCGCGCCGGCTGCTGATCCGGCTGCGACTTGAATTCGTACAGCTCGACGCCGCGCCGCAGCAACGGCACGCGATACGGCGCATAGCCGGCCTGCACCGCGACCGCGTCGGTCGCCGCGAGCGAATTCGTGACGATCGCGACGCGCACGCCGCGCGCGGCCGTCTCGCCGAGGATCTTCACGCCGGCGTCGTGCGGCACGAAGTACGGCGAGAACGCGAGGAATTCCTTGCGCGCGCCGCGCGTGAGCTCGGCCAGGCGCTGCATCGGCGGGCTCACGTACGTGCCGGTCGGCCGCGCGACCTTGGTCGGCGCATCGACCTTGAATTCGGCCGGCGCCCACACGAGTTCGAGTTCGTCGCGCGCGATCTGCCGGGCGAGCGGCGTCGCGTTCAGCGGCTTCGCGTTGTACGGATCGGCATTCTTGCGCCAGTGCTCGCGCAGTTCGTCGCGCATCGCGTCGAGATCCTTCGGATCGAAGGTCTGATGATTGAGCACGCGCAGCGGATAGCTGCTCGCGCTCGCCCAGTACTCGTCGAAGCTCGTCGAGATGTCGTGCGTCACGGGGCCGGCCGCCAGCACGTCGAGATCGCGGAACTGCAGCGTCGGGCTCGCGCTGAAGTATTCGTCGCCGAGATTGCGGCCGCCGACGATGGCGAGCTGGTTGTCCGCGATCATCGCCTTGTTGTGCATCCGCCGCGTGAAGCTGTCGATCCGCGTGAAGAAGTTGGCCGTACGCTCGACCATGCCGCGCTGCGATGCGCCGAACGGGTTGAACACGCGGATCTCGATGTTCGAATGCGTATTCAGCGCGGCCATCACGCGGTCGATATCGTCGAAGTTCAGGTCGTCGACCAGCATCCGCACGCGCACGCCGCGATCGGCCGCGTACAGCGCCGCGGCGAGCAGCAGCTTGCCCGTCGTATCCTCGGTCGCGATGTAGTACTGCATGTCGAGTGTCTTCGTCGCCGCACGCGCGAGCGCGATGCGCATCTGCAACGCGGTGGCGCCGTCGGCCAGCAGTCGGAAGCCCGACTGCCCCGGATGCGCGGCCTCCGGCGCGGCCAGCGCATCGCGCAACGGCGTCGCGGTAGCGGCCGGCAACGCGTGGGAGACGGGGCGATCGAGCGAAGTGGCGGGCGGATGCGTCGCGCACGCGGCGAGCGGCAGCAGCGCACAGACGATCAGCGCGCGGGCCTGGCGGCATGCGGCGCGCCACGGCAGCGCGGCCGGTGCGCGCCGGATCAAGGACGTGAGCACGGAAGCTTCCTCGACAGTCGGATCAATGGGCACGTCATTGCCGCGGCGCGCGGCTGACAGGCGGTCCCGATCGATTCTAGTGGGCGCCCGACGAACCGGTCAATTGGGCGGGCCGAGCATGCCGCGCCGTTGCTCCAACCCATCTCGCGGTACATCGCTCGGTTCGAAATGGCTGCGTACGTAGTCGATATGGTCTGCATCGCGGGTGCGCGTCTCTTGGAGCCGGCGCTTGCGAATCGCCCGCACACGACCGGGTGCCGCAATGACAGCAACCCGGGTGCCTGCTCGTCCTCCATCGTCATCCCGGCCATGTCGATCCGATGTGCTCGCGCAGCATGCGCGCCACGCCCGTATGTCGATGCACGCACATCGTGTTGCGCGACGCGAGCGCGATCGCCTCGTGCAGCTTCGCGTCGGTCGCGGCTGCGACGGCCGCGTCGCCGTTCGCGTGCGCGGTTTCGAGCGCGCAAGCGGCGGCAGCCAGGCCGAAAAAACAAAACCCCACGCCCGAACAACGAGCGTGGGGTTTTTCATGTCGCTTGCCGATCGCCGGCGCGGACGGCCGGCGATCCGCCGCGCGATCGGCTGCGGAATCAGCTACCTTTCGCGATGCGATCCTCGATGTGCTGCGCACGGCTCGACGAAGACGGGTGCGAGCTCATCATCGAGCTCTGGCCGCCGTCGAGCTTCGCGAGCTTCTGGAACGCGGTGACGAGGCCCTTCTGGCTCATGTTCTTTTGCTTCATCAGGTCGAACGAGTAGTCGTCGGCCGCGCTTTCCTGCGACTGCGAGAACTGCGCGTTGATGAACTTCTCGGTGATGTCGCCGAGCTGCGAGCTCGTCAGCGCCGCCACGCCCGGCGAAGCCGCGCCGGCCGCGGTACGCGCCGCGCTCACCGCATACGCCGTCTGCATCGCCTTCTTCGAGTGGCCGAGTGCGACGTGGCCCATTTCATGGCCGATCACGCCGCGCAGCTCGTCGTCGTTCATCATGTCCATCAGGCCGCTGTACACGCGCACGCAGCCGTTGCCCATCGCCCACGCGTTGACGTCCTTGGTCAGGTAGACCTTGGAGTTGATCTTCTGGCCGTTCAGCGTCATGTCGCCGAAGCCCTTCATCACCTTCGTCAGGCGCTTCGCGTACGCGCTGTTCGGCGGCGCGATCTTCGATTCGGCGTCGCTCGCTTTGCACGACTCGTTCGACAGCGCGGCGATGTCGCTGTCCGACAGCGTCGCCGCCTTGTAGAGATTGGTCCCCGCCGACGTCAGGCTGTTCGCATCAAGGTTCTGTACCCCGCCGCACGCGCTCAACAGAAACGCCACGCCACACGCCGCCACCGCTTTCTTGAGTTGCATCCCGGAATCCCTCGATAGTTGTATTTGGGAGCGGCGATTTTGCATAATCCGGCGGAAAATTACCAGATGTTTACATCACATGACATGTCGATTACTCGGTAGATTGAAAATAAGTGTCAAAACATGGTCGAATTGACGACAAAAAGCGCCGCAATCGTCGCGCTCGGGCGACGGCCGGAACGGAAGCGGGAAACGGTGTCGCTCAGGCGGTCTGGCCGCGGCGGCGCGTCAGGCGGCGGGCGACCAGCATCGGCAGCCGCACTGCAAAGCCGGTGAAAAGACGCAAGTGCATCCACGCAAGCAGCGCGTTGTCGCGACCGTAGTGAAAGTGCGACACGCCGCCTTCGTGCCGGCCGAAATAGCGCACCGGCGCGTCGATGCGGATCGGACGCACGCCGGCCCAGCACAGCCGCACGGCCGCTTCGGGATCGAAGTCGAAGCCGCGCATCCACGGCTGGCGCCGCATGATCGCCGCCAGCGGCGCGACCGGATACACGCGAAAGCCGTACAGCGAATCGCCGATGCCGGCCCAAAGCGTCTCGAGGTCGGCCCACGCGTTCGACAGCCGGCGCCCCTGCACGCGCAACTGCGGCGCGCTCGCGTCGAACTTCGGCACGCCGAGCACCATCGCGTCGGGCGCGGCCTGCGATGCCGCCATGAAAGCGGGAATCAGGTCGGCCGGATGCTGGCCGTCGGAATCCATCGTCAGCACGTGCGTGAAGCCGCTCGCGGCCGCCGCGTCGAGGCCCGCGAGCACCGCGGCGCCCTTGCCGCGATTCTCCGGCAGTACGATCACGCGCAAGCCGGGATCGCGCTCGGCCATCGCCTGCAGCCGTTCGGCGCTGCCGTCGGTGCTGCCGTCGACGACGACCCACACCGGGTTCCACTGCGCGCGTGCATTGCGCACGGTCGTGTCGACCTTGGCGCCCGGGTTGTAGCTCGGAATCAGGACGAGATGGGTGGACGACGCGTGCAGCCTGGACATGGGAACAGCCGATGACGAAGACGGGGATCCTGACAAAAGTGCATGACTTGCCGACGAACGCTCGCACGCGTCGTCGACCTCGGTTGCTGGCAGGGCCGGTGACCGGACCGCGAGGCTCTCGCGCTTCATGGCAGCCACTCCATCGCATGACCGGCGCTGGCCTCGATCTCGACCAGCAGGTCGTCGCGACACACGTGCGCATGCACGAACAGCGGCCGCACGTGAGAACCGGCCGCATCGCGCAGCACGCGGTCGATCTCGGCCAGCGCCGCGGTGTCGTTGGCGTCGCGCACGTAGACGCGATAGCCGAGGTCGGCGAGCGAGTACGGGCCGTGCCCCTGCCGCGCGGCCTGCTCGAGCACCGCCGCGAGATTCGCGACCGTCTCGCGCGTCTGCGCGACGACGTCGCCGCGATGCACGGTGCGATGCCCGACGATGCTCGCGGTGCCCGATACGAACAGCACCGGCGCCGCATCGCCATCGGCCCATGCGGCGGCGCGTGCGAACGTCGGCGCACGCGGGCCGTACTGCGCCGGATAGTGATACGCGCTGACCTGGCGAGGATTCTCGACGGCATCGGCCGGCGTGCGGCTCGCGAGGAAATAAATCGCGAGCGGCGCGGCCGGCGGCGCATCGCCCGCGACCGGCACGACCGAGCCGAGCGCGCATGCGGCCGGCACGCCGCCCGTCAATGCGCGCCGGCACGCATCGAACGCGTGCTGACGGCCGATATTGAACTGACGATAGCGCTCGATCCCGAACTGCACCGCGTTGATCGCCGGCACCGTGTTCCAGATCCGCAGCGGATGCGGCATGCCGAGCGTATCGAGCAGGCCGAACAGCGCGCGGTACGCATCGAACGTCGCGCGTTCGAGCGGCGTGCCGCCGTCGCGCGGCGCGTCGTACGCCGCGTCCGTCTCGTGCACGACGAGGCTGCCGAACACGAGCCCCGCCGCTTCGCTGTAGCGGTAGTGCAGCGCACCGCGCCGTTCGCTGCGCAGGTCGTGCGCGTCGCATTGCCAGAGTTCGCAGACGGCATCGCCCGGCGCGACCTTGGCGCCGAGCAGCGCCATCCGCACCGGCGCGACCGGCAAGCCGGGCGCAACATCGGTCAGCATCCGCGCCAGCGCCTGCGCGCGCGATTCGTCCGGTGTGCCCGCCGCGCCGATGCATACCGCGCCCAGCGCGCCGGGAAACACGCGATCGAGTGCGTCGCCACGGCCGCGCGCATCGTGCAGCAGCGCGACGAGCCGCGCATCGCTCATCTGGACGAGCCGCAGCGCGCGGTCGCCGCCGTGCGCGGACGGCGCGGCGGCGGGGGACGGCGAACACGGGTGCCGTTCGGCGTCGACTGGTTGCACGGACACTTCGATTTCCTCACTAAGGGGCGCAGGCCGCGCGACGACGCGGCCCTGCACCGCGGTGCATTACGTCAGGCCAATGCGGTCAGGCCAACGCGACACGCCGCGTCATGCGAGCCCGCCGTTGACGGACAACACCTGCCCCGTCACATAAGCCGCGGCGTCGGATACCAGATACGCGACCATCGCCGCGACTTCGTCGGGCCGGCCCGCGCGCTGCGCGGGCACGAGCTGCTTGATGCGTTCGGCGGGAAACGCCTGTTCGGCCATCGGCGACGCGATGATGCCGGGCGCCACCGCGTTCACGGTGATGCCGCGCGACGCGAGCTCCAGCGACAGCGACTTCGTCGCGCCGATCAGCCCCGCCTTCGCCGCCGCGTAGTTGGCCTGCCCTCGATTGCCGGTCACGCCGGCCACCGACGCGATGTTGACGATCCGTCCGTGCCGCGTGCGGATCATCGGCAGCAGCAGCGGCTGCGTGACGTTGAAAAAACCGTTGAGCGTCACGTCGATCACGCTGCGCCACTGCTGGCGCGACATGCCGGCCATCGGCGCGTCGTCGTGGATGCCCGCGTTATTGACGAGGATCTGCACCGGCGCCTCGTCGATGAACGGCTTCAGCGCGGCAAGCGTCGCGTCGGCGTCGGTCACGTCGAACGCGATCGCGTGCGCGGCGCCGCCGGCCGCGACGATCTGCTGCGCGACCGCCTGCGCGTGCGCGAGATGGCGGTTCGCATGCACCCACACTTCATGGCCGGCCTGCGCGAGCGCCGTGCAGATCGCCTGCCCGAGCGCGCCGCTGCCGCCCGTCACGAGCGCCCGCATCGAATGGCTCCGTTCATCGCGTTTTCACCTCGATCGACGCGGCCGCGCATCGTCCGCCGAGCGCCGCCGCGTGCCGTCTTCATCGTTGCGCCGCGCCCGCGCGCTACGCCCGTGCACAACACCGTCACTTCGTGCGATGCGCGGCGACGTAGGCCGCCAGCGCGCCGAGCGTCGCAAAGATCTTTTGGTTGTCCGGATTGTCCGAGCGCAGCTCGAAGCCGTATTGCTTCGAAATCAGCAGCGCGATTTCCAGAATGTCGATGGAGTCGAGCCCGAAACCTTCGCCATACAGCGGCGTGTCGGCCGTCACTGTATCGAGCGAGACGTCTTCGAGATTCAGTTCGCCGATGATCAGCGTGGCGAGCTCTTGTTCCAGTGCGTTCATCATGCGTGCGTGCAGGCGGCCCATGGCAGCGGGAGGCGCCCGGAAACGGCAACCGTCGTGCACGCCCGGCGCGTGCGAATCTCCGTCCCTCCGGCCTCTGCCGGCTTCCCCGCCTGCGTCGTTTGGGGATCGTTTGTAAAAGTTACGCGGATTCTAGACGAAGGGTATCGGGGCGTATACCGCGAATGGTTACAAGACTGGCGAGCCGCCGCCGCGGCCCGTTTCGGCCGCGAATGCACGAGACGCTTGAGCCGCTTTGGATGGAAATGCACCGACCCCGCGAAACCATTCGTCCCGCGCCATACAATCGGTTACAAAAGCCGGTCGCGGCCGCCCCGAACCGGCGCTGCCGCGGCCCTAAAATGAGCGTGCCCGACCACCGGCCCGGACCCGCGTCCAAGCCGCCATTCATATGATGTTTGACGGCCCGACCGCGCGTCCGCCGACGATCCACCCGATGTCTCCAGTCATGCCGCGTCCGCTCTTGTGCCCCGTTCCGGTTCGCCCGCCCGTCCGCCGCCGCCATCCGGCCGCCGGCCGGTGCACACCCGGCGCGCGCGGAGGCCGCCGATGAGCCGCCTGCTGCCCGTCGTGCGCGGCATTGCGGCGGCCGGTGCCGTGGCCGCCTACCAGGTGGGCGCGCACTACGCGAGCGCGACACCCGGCGCGCACGGCTTCGGCCTCGCGATGGCGCTCGTGCCGCCGCTGCTGCTCGCGCTGGGCGCGGCGCTGCGCTCGCCGCGGCGCGCATGGCTCGTGCCGGCATGGCTGCTGGCCGCCGCCGCGCTGTGGGTCGCGCGCGCGCCGCTCGCGCGGCACTTCGAATGGGGCCTGTATCTGGAACACGCGAGCTTCAACGTCGCGATGGCGCTGCTGTTCGGCCGCACGCTCGTGGCCGGCCAGGTGCCGCTGTGCACGCGCTTCGCGGCGATGATCCACGGCGCCGTCACGCCGGCCGTCGCGCGCTACACGCGGCGGATCACGCTCGCGTGGACGCTGTTCTTCGTCGCGACCGCCGCCGTGTCGACGCTGCTGTTCGCGACCGCGCCGATCGTCACGTGGTCGACGTTCGCGAACTACCTGTCGCTGCCGCTCGTCGCCGTGATGTTCGCCGCCGAGCATGCATGCCGGCGTTTCGCGCTGCCGCACGAGCCACGGCCGCGGATGGTCGACGCGGTGCGCGCGTATCGCGCGTCGACCCACGCGTCGCAGGCCTCGCGATGAATTCATGGCCGGCGCGGCTTCACGGCCGCGCCGGCCTTCGTTCCCGTCTTGACCGATTTATGCCGACTCACCCGCTGGTATTCCATGCCTCGCCCGACCAGACGATCGCCTGGCGCGACGGCTCGCCCGTCACCGTGCGCGCCTTCGTCGCCGACGTCGCGCGCGTGGCCGCCGCGCTGCCCGCCGGCGGCCACGTGTTCAACGTGTGCCGCGACCGCTATCGCTTCGCGGTCAGCCTGTGCGCGGCGCTCGTCGCCGGCAGGATCAGCCTGCTGCCGTCGACGCATACGCCGGAAATGGTCCGCCAGCTCGCGTCGTTCGCGCCCGACGCGTTCTGCCTGCACGATGCGCCCGACTGCGCGATCGACCTGCCGCGCTTCGCGTATCCCGACGCCGCGCCCGGCGAATGCACGAGCGACGCGCCGTTCGCCGTGCCGCAGATCGACGCGGCGCGGATCATGGCCTACGTGTTCACGTCCGGCTCGACCGGCGCGCCGGTGCCGCACCGCAAAACCTGGGGCTTCCTGGTCGGCTGCGTGCGCGCGGCGGCCGAGCGCCTAGGGCTGCTCGACGGGCGCGCGGCCACGCTGATCGGCACGGTGCCCGCGCAGCACATGTACGGCTTCGAGTCGACGGTGCTGCTCGCGCTGATCGGCGGCCTCGCGTTCAGCAACCGCCAGCCGTTCTACCCGGGCGACATTCGCGACGAGCTCGACGCGATCCCGCAGCCGCGCGTGCTCGTCACGTCGCCGATCCACCTGCGTGCGCTGCTGGCGGCCGGTCATGCGCTGCCGCGCGCGGCGCTGGTGCTGTCGGCCACCGCGCCGCTGTCGGAAAAGCTCGCGAGCGAAGCCGAGGCCGCGCTCGACGCGCCGCTCGTCGAGATCTACGGCAGCACCGAGACGGGCCAGATCGCGACCCGTCGCACGTCGCAAGGCGCGGCGTGGGACCCGTTCCCGGGCATCCGGCTCGACGCGTGCGACGCACGCGAGGATCCGGCCGGCGACGACAGCGGGCCGACGGTCTGGGTATCGGGCGGGCACGTCGAGACGCCCGTGCCGATGGGCGACGCGCTCGAGCTGCTCGGCGACGGCCGGTTCCTGCTGCACGGCCGCAAGGCCGACCTCGTCAACATCGCCGGCAAGCGCACGTCGCTCGCATATCTAAATCATCAGCTCAACGCGATCCCCCGAGTGGTCGACGGCGTGTTCTTCATGCCCGACGAAGCCTCGCCCGCGCGGGGCGACACGGCGCTCGAACCGGTCACGCGGCTCGTCGCGCTGGTCGTCGCACCGACGCTCGCGGCCGCCGATCTGCAACGCGCGCTGCGCGAGCGAATCGACCCCGCGTTCATGCCGCGCCCGCTCGTGTTCGTCGATGCGCTGCCGCGCAACGAAACGGGCAAGCTGCCGCGCGACCTGCTGGCCGCACTTGTCGCGCGTCATGCGCGCGCCGCCACCGCGGCGGCCACGACGGTCGGTCCGCCGGCCGAGGGTGACCCGGCCGGCACGCCGTCGCCGTCGCCCTCGCCCTCGCCCTCGCTCGCGTTCACGATCGCCGCCGACCATCCCGCGCTGCCCGGCCACTTTCCCGGCCATCCGGTCGTGCCGGGCGTCGTGCTGCTCGATCACGCGATCCATGCGATCGGCGCGGCGCTGAACCGTCCGCTGCACGCGTGGCGGCTCGGCGCCGCGAAATTCCTGAGCCCGGTCGCGCCCGGCGAACCGCTCGATCTCGCGTACGACGCCGCGGCCGGCGGCGCGATCCGCTTCACGGTGCGCGCCGGGTCGCGCGAGGTCGCGACCGGCGTGCTGTCCGCGCCACCGGCCGCGCGGGATGGCGCGCAGCCATGAAGCGCACCGCGTGGGCCGAGCGTCAGGAGCGCAGCAACGCGGGCTTGCTGCGCGCGATGACGTGGATCTCGCTGCGCTTCGGCCGACAGCGCGCGCGCATCGTGCTGCACCTGATCGCGACGTATTTCGTGCTGTTCTCGCCGGCCGCGTGCGCGGCGTCGCGCGACTACCTGCGCCGCGTGCTCGACCGCCCCGTGCGCTGGCGCGACGTGTACCGGCACGTGTTCACGTTCGCGGCGACGATCCACGATCGCGTGTACCTGATGAACGGGCGCTTCGACCTGTTCGACATCCGGCTGCACGGCGAAACGCTCGTCGACGCTGCGCTCGCGGGCAACCGCGGCGCGTTTCTGATGGGCGCGCACCTCGGCAGCTTCGAGGTCGTGCGCGCGATCGGCCGCACGCGCCCGGACCTGCGCGTGGTCGTCACGATGTACGAGCAGAACGCGCGCAAGATCAACGCGACGCTCGCGGCGGTGAACCCGGCCGCGCAGCCGGAAGTGATTCCGCTCGGGCAGGTCGACTCGATGCTGAAGGTGCGCGAGCGCCTCGACGCAAATTGCATGGTCGGCATGCTCGCCGACCGCACGCTGCTCGACGACGCGGCCGCGTCGCTGCGGCGCCTGCCGCTGCTCGGCGCGCCGGCCGCGTTCCCGGTCGGCCCGCTTTACATGGCCGCGATGCTGAAGCGCCCGGTGATCTTCATGACGGGCCTGTATCGCGACGGCAACCGCTACGACGTGCACTTCGAGACGCTCGCCGATTTCTCCGACGTGCGGCGCGATACGCGCGCGGCGGCGGTCGACGCGGCGCTCGCGCGCTACGTCGCGCTGCTCGACAGGTACTGCCGCGCGGCGCCGTACAACTGGTTCAATTATTTCGATTTCTGGCAAGGCGGCGACGCCGCGCCCGCGCGCCGCGACGCGGTGCACGCCGGCGCCGACCTGCCCGCCACGAGGGATTCCGACGCATGACCGCCGCTCGCCGCTGCCTGTTCCCGTTCTCGTTGCCCGTGGCCGCGTGCACCGCGCGCGTGCTCGCCGCCAGCGCCGCCGCGATCGCGCTGGCCGTGCCTGCGTACGCGGCCGATGCCGGTTCGGCCTGGACCCTCGACCGGCTGATGTCGACGCTCGCGCAGCACAAGTCGGGCCGCGCGACCTTCACCGAGACGAAGCACCTGTCGATCGCCACGCAGCCGGTCGAATCGTCGGGTGAACTGGTGTTCGTCGCACCCGATCATCTGGAAAAGCACACGCTGAGCCCGAAGCCCGAGCACCTCGTCGTCGACGGCGACATGCTCACCGTCGAGCGCAACGACCGCAAGTACACGCTCGCGCTCGCGCGCTATCCGGAACTCGGCGCGTTCATCGACAGCATCCGCGCGACGCTTGCCGGCAACCGCTTCGCGCTCGAACGGGTGTACAAGGTCGCGCTGTCCGGGCGCGGCGACGGCTGGACGATGACGCTCACGCCGCTCGACTCGCGGATGCTGAAGGTCGTCAGCACGATCACGCTCGACGGCACGCGCGACACGTTGCGCGGCGTCACGATCCGGCAGGCCGACGGCGACCGTTCGGTGATGCGCCTGCAACCCGCCGCGGCGAACGCGAACTGATGGATGATCGCATGCGCTCCTCCCCCGTCGCCCGCCGCGTGCCCGCATGGCGGCAGCGCGCGGTGCTCGTGTGGCTGCTCGCGCTCGTCGCGTGCGGCGTCGCGATCGGGCGCGCGCACTTCACGGCCGACCTGTCGGCGTTCCTGCCGAACGCGCCGAGCGCCGGGCAGCGCGTGCTCGTCGACCAGTTGCGCGACGGCATCGTGTCGCGCCTGATCCTCGTCGCGATCGACGGCGGCGATGCGGCCACGCGCGCCGCGCTGTCGCGGCGCGTCGCCGGCACGCTGCGCGCCGATCCGCGGTTCGCGGCCGTTCACAACGGCGAAGCCGCGAACGACGCGCGCGACCGGCAGTTCATCTTCGATCACCGCTATCTGCTGAGCCCGGCCGTCACGCCGCAGCGCTTCAGCGCCGACGGCCTGCACCAGGCGCTCGGCGACAGCCTCGACCTGCTGAGTTCGTCGGCCGGCCTCGTCGCGAAGGCAATGCTGCCGCGCGATCCGACCGGCGAAGTCGCCGCGCTCGTCGACGGCCTCGACGGCGCGGCCGAGCCCGCGAGCCGCGACGGCGTGTGGGCGTCGCGCGACGGCACGCGCGCGGTGCTGGTCGTGCAGACGGCCGCCGCCGGCTCCGATACCGATGCGCAGGCCCGCGCGATCGACGCCGTGCGCCGCGCGTTTGCGGCCGCGACGCGGGCCGTGCCGAATGCGAACGCGGCGACGCTCGCGATGACGGGCCCCGGCGTGTTCTCGGTCGACACGCGCGACACGATCCGGCACGACGTCGAACGATTGTCGACGGCGAGCGTCGTGCTGATCGTCGCGCTGCTGCTCACGCTCTACCGTTCGCCGCGCACGCTCGCGCTCGGCTTGCTGCCGGTGCTGACGGGCGTCGCGGCCGGGATCGCGGCGGTCAGCGCCGCGTTCGGCACGGTCCACGGGCTGACGCTCGGGTTCGGCACGACGCTGATCGGCGAAGCCGTCGACTATTCGATCTACCTGTTCGTGCAATCGGCATCGGTCGGCACGCGCGGCGCCGCGCACCCGGCCGACGCGACGCGCGCGTGGGTCGCCGCGTACTGGCCGACGATCCGGCTCGGCGTGCTGACGTCGGTGTGCGGGTTCGCGTCGATGCTGTTCTCCGGATTCCCGGGCCTCGTGCAACTCGGGCTCTATTCGATCGTCGGGCTGACGGCCGCCGCGCTCGTCACGCGCTTCGTGCTGCCGCACCTGCGCGGCGAGCATGTCGCGATTCGCGACGTATCGCGCGTCGGCGCCATGCTCGCGCGCGCGGCCGACGCCGCGCCGCGGCTGCGCTGGCCGCTCGCGGCGCTCGTGGTCGCCGCGTGCGCGACCCTCGCGCTGCATCGCGGCAGCCTGTGGAGCCGCGAGCTCGCCGCGCTCAGCCCCGTGCCGGCACAGGCGCAGGCGCTCGACGCACGGCTGCGCGCCGACGTCGGCGCGCCCGACGTGCGCTACCTCGTCGTGATTGCCGCGCCGACCGAACAGGCCGCACTCGAACGCGCGGAAAAAGTGGCCGCGCAATTGCAGCCGCTCGTCGACCGCGGCACGCTCGGCGGTTTCGACAACCCCGCACGCTACCTGCCGAGCGACGCCGCGCAGCGCGCACGCCAGGCGAGCCTGCCGGAGGCGAACGTACTCGCCGAACGGATGCGCGTTGCCGTCGCGAACCAGCCGATCGCGGTGAAACCCGACCTGTTCGCGCCGTTCGTCGCCGACGTCGACGCCGCGCGTCGCGCGCCGCCGTTGACGCGCGCGGACCTGCGCGGCACGTCGATGGCGCTCGCCGTCGACGCGCTGCTGACCGAACGCGACGGCCGCTGGAGCGCGATGCTGCCGCTGCGTGCGCCGGACGCCGCGCGCACCGCGCAGCCGGCGCCGAGCGTCGACGCCGCGCGGATTCGCGCCGCCGTCGCGCGCGCGGGCGTGCCCGATGCGCTGTTCGTCGACATGAAGGCCGAAGCCGATCGGCTGTACGTGAGCTACGTGCACGAAGACATCCGGCTGTCGCTCGCGGGATTCGCCGTGATCGCCGTGCTGCTGCTGATCGCGCTGCGCTCGCCCCGGCTCGCCGCGCGCGCCCTCGCCCCGCTCGTTGCGGCCGTGCTGGTCGTGACGGCCGGTTTCGCGCTCGCCGGCGTGCAACTGACGATCCTGCACCTCGTCGGGATGCTGCTGATCGTCGCGGTCGGCTCGAACTACGCGCTATTCTTCTGCCGGCGCGGCGACGCGCAGCCCGTCACGCCGTACACGCTGGTGTCGCTGCTGATCGCGAACCTCGCGACGGTCGCCGGCTTCGGGCTGCTCGCGCTGTCGCGCGTGCCGCTGCTCGAAACCTTCGGGCTGACCGTCGGCCCCGGCGCGATGCTCGCGCTCGCGTTCGCGGCGATTCTCGCGCCGCGCGCCGCGACGGCGGTCGGCAATCACGAGCAACGAGGCCGCGCATGAACGTGCCGCCTTTCATCCCCCCGCGCGATACCGGCGACGCACGCCGCTGGAAGCCGACGCCGCTGATCGCGGGCGCCGCCGCGCTGCACGCGGGCGCGGCCGCCGCCGTGATCGCACAACCGGCCGCGTGGCCGTGGGCCGTCGGCGGCGTGGTCGCGTCGCATCTCGCGCTAACCGCGGCCGGCCTGTGGCCGCGCAGCACGCTGCTCGGCCCGAACTGGACGCGCCTGCCGGCCGGCGCGGGCCGCCGCATCGCGCTGACGATCGACGACGGCCCGGACCCGGACGTCACGCCGCGCGTGCTCGACCTGCTCGACCGTTACGACGCGCGCGCGACGTTCTTCTGCATCGGCGATCTCGCACGCCGTCATCCGCGGTGGATCGAGGCGATCGTCGCGCGTGGCCATGCGGTGGAGAACCACAGCCAGCGGCACCGCCATACGTTTTCGCTATCGGGGCCGGCTGCGCTGCGGCGCGAAATCGCCGCCGCGCAGCAGACGCTGACCGACATCGCCGGCACGCGCCCGCTGTTCTTCCGCGCGCCGGCCGGCCTGCGCAATCCGTTTCTCGAACCCGTGCTGTGCGAATTCGGCCTGCAACTCGCGAGCTGGACGCGGCGCGGCTTCGACACGCGTGCGCGCGACGCCGCGACCGTCACGCGCCGCCTGCTGCACGGGCTCGATGCGCGCGACATCCTGCTCGTGCACGACGGCCACGCGGCACGCGATGCGCGCGGCGAACCGGTCGTGCTCGACGTGCTGCCGGCGGTGCTGCGCGCAGCCGCCAACGCGCAACTGCACTGGATCACCTTGCGCGCGGCGCTCGCGCCCGAACCGCCCGGCCAGCCGGGCGTTCCGGCACCCCCGTTTGATAAGATCTGACCTCGAACGGCGCGCGTGCCAGCCCTGCTGCGGCGCCCGTTCCGGCCACCGGATGCGACTCTCGTGAACCCTCTCCTGCTCTCGCACTTCACCGCCACCAGCTGCATCGGCCGCGGCCTCGACGCGACCCTCGATGCACTGCGCCACGCCCGCGGCGGGCTCGTGCCGTGCAACTTCGAGCGTGCGGATCTCGACACGTGGATCGGCGCGGTGGACGGCGTCGATGCGCGGCCCGTACGCGCCGATCTCGCCGACTTCGAGTGCCGCAACAACCGCCTCGCGCAACTCGGCCTGACGCAGGACGGCTTCGATGCGCGCGTCGCGGCGGCGGTCGCGCGCTACGGCGCCGCACGCGTGGGCGTGTTCGTCGGCACGAGCACGGCCGGCATCCTCGAAACCGAACGCGCGTACCGGCGCCGTGACCCGACGAGCGGCGCGCTGCCGGCCGACTTCCGCTATGCGCACACGCACAACCCGTATTCGCCGGCCGCGTTCGTGCGCGCGTATTTCGCGCTGCGCGGGCCGGCGATGGCGATCTCGTCCGCGTGCTCGTCGGGCGCGAAGGTGTTCGGCTCCGCGCGCCGCATGATCGAGGCCGGGCTGATCGACGCGGCCGTCGTCGGCGGCGTCGATTCGCTGTGCCTGACCACGCTGTACGGCTTCAATTCGCTGGAACTGCTGTCGCGCCAGCCGTGCCGGCCGTTCGACGTCGCGCGCGACGGCATCTCGATCGGCGAGGCCGCCGCGTTCGCGCTCGTCGAACGCGCCCCGGCCGCGCCTGCCGCGCTCGACGGCGACGCGATCCTGCTGCTCGGCATCGGCGAATCGAGCGACGCGCACCATATGTCGTCGCCGCATCCGGAAGGGCTCGGCGCGCGCGCCGCGATCGAACAGGCGCTCGCGTCCGCCGGCCTCGGCGCGCACGATATCGATTACGTGAACCTGCACGGCACCGCGACGCCAAGCAACGACGCAGCGGAAAGCCGCGCGGTCCGCACGTTGTTCGCGCGCACGCCGTGCAGCTCGACGAAGGGCGCGACCGGCCACACGCTCGGCGCGGCCGGCGCGCTGGAAGCGATCGTCGCCGCGCTCGCGCTGCGCGAGCAATTCGTGCCGGCCGGCGTCAACACGACGCAGCCCGACCCGGCGCTCGTCGCCGATTACGTGCTCGCGAGCCGCGACACGCGCGTGCGCGCCGTCCTCTCCAATTCGTTCGGCTTCGGCGGCACGAACTGCAGCCTGATCCTCGGCCGCGCCGATCACGACCGCCGTTGAGGCCCGCCATGACGCTCACCGCCTTCATCGAAAGCATCGGCCTCGTCGGCCCGGGATTGAACGGCTGGCCGCACGCGGCCGACGTGCTCGCGGGCCGCGCGCCCTACGTGCCTGCCCGCACCGAGCTGCCGCCGCCCGCCGGCCTGCCGTCGGCCGAGCGGCGTCGCACGGGCCCCGTCGTGCGCGCCGCGCTCGCGGTCGGCCACGAAGCGGTGGCCGCGAGCGGCCGCGACGCCGCGACGCTCGCGACCGTGTTCAGCGCATCCGGCGGCGACGGCCAGAACTGCCACGCGATCTGCGAAACGCTGGCCGGCGACGATCGCCAGTTGTCGCCGACCCGCTTCCACAACTCGGTGCACAACGCGCCGGCCGGCTACTGGAGCATCGCGACCCGCGCGATGGCGACGTCGAACGTGCTGTGCGCGCACGACGGCAGCTTTGCCGCCGGCTTGCTCGAAAGCCTGTGCCAGGTCGTCGTCGATCGCGTGCCGAGCCTGCTGATCGCGTACGACACCGACTATCCGGAACCGCTGCGCGCGGTGCGGCCGATCGGCGATGCGTTCGGCGTCGCGCTCGTGTTGGCGCCGGAAGCCAGCGAGCGAGCGCTCGCCCGTATCGACGTCCAACTCACCGACGCACCCGCGACGGCGCTCGCGCACGCCGGGCTCGACGCACTGCGCACCGGCAATCCGGCCGCACGCGTGCTGCCGCTGCTCGAGGCGCTCGCCACGCAACGTACGACGCGCGTCGTGCTCGACTATCTGGACGACACGCGCGTGCAGGTCGACGTCGCGATGCCCGGGACCTTCGCGGAGCGCGCGCGATGAACGCAACCGCCGCACCGGCCCCGCCGCTCGACCACGCGTGGATTGCCGCGCACATTCCGCACGCCGGCGCGATGTGCGTGCTCGATTCGGTCGATGCGTGGGATGCCGAACGCATCCGCTGCACCGCGACGAGCCACCGCGATCCGCACAACCCGCTGCGCGCGCACGGGCGGCTCGCGTCGGTCTGCGGCATCGAATACGCGGCGCAGGCGATGGCCGTGCATGGCGCGCTGCTCGGTGCGCACGATGCACGCCCGCGCGCCGGCTATCTCGCAAGCGTGCGCAACGTCGACGCGTTCGTCGACCGGCTCGACATCTTCGCGCAGCCGCTCACCGTGGACGCGCAACGCTTGAGCGGCGACGGCCGCTCGGTGCTGTACGGCTTCGCGCTGCGCTGCGGCGAGCGCGTGCTGCTGTCCGGCCGCGCGGCGGTGATGCTCGACGCATCGGCCGCCGGCGCGTTTCAACCGGCGCCTGCCGGCAACCCGAAACCTCGATGACGAGGCTTACCTCAAGGAACCCGGTCGTGAAAGTTCGTCAGTTCATTGGCGCCGCGCTCGTTCTGGCGCTGCTCAGCCCGCTCGCCCACGCGGACCTGTCGGAAGTGAAGCAGGACATCAAGCGCGATTCGAAGGAAGCCGCGCACAAGACCGGCGAAGCGGCGCGCAGCTTCGGCCACGCGACCGCGAGCGCCGCGAAGGCGGTCGGACACGGCGTCGCCCATGCGTCGCGCGAAGGCTGGGAAGCCACCAAGCGCACGACGAAGCGGATCTTCCACAAGAACGACTCGGGCGAATCGGCCGGGAAGGGCGAAAGGAACGACTGATCCCGCGCCCACGCGTCGCGGACGGCATGCGCGCGGGACGTGACCGCCGATCGACCGCTCATCGATCGTCGATCGCAACGCGCCGGCGCGACGGCCAACGTGCGCGGCGCAGCGGCCTGGCCGGCCTGCGCGCGAAGCACTTGCCGTACGCCGCGAGCCCGCAATCGCGATGATCGAAATTCCGCAACAGCCGCGCGCGGCGCCGCTCGAGCCGGTAGAGCGAAATCGCCATCGTCAGCGCGACGGCCAGTGCCGAGCCGCCGATCACGAGTCCCATCCAGGTGTCTCCCATGCGTCCTCCGGAATGCGAGGCCGAAGCGGCGCGCCTGCCGTCGCTCCGGCACGGGATGGCGCGCAACGCTGCCCCCACGCGCGCGAATGCCGTGCGGGCCGCCGCGCGTCAGTGCATGTGCTGACCGCCGTTGATCGCGATGTTGGAGCCCGTCACGAAGCCGGCCTCCTCCGAGCACAGGTACGCCACCAGCGCCGCGACTTCCTCGGGCTTGCCGAGCCGGCCCACCGGAATCTGCGGGAGGATCTTCGTGTCGAGGATGTCCTGCGGGATCGCGGTGACCATCTTCGTCGCGAGGTAGCCCGGCGACACCGTGTTCACCGTCACGCCCTTGCGCGCGACCTCGAGCGCGAGCGATTTCGTGAAGCCGTGCATGCCGGCCTTCGCGGCCGCGTAGTTGGTCTGGCCGACCGAACCCTTCGAGCCGTTCACCGACGAGATGTTGACGATGCGGCCCCAGCCGCGCTCGACCATGCCGTCGCAGACCGGCTTCGTCATGTTGAACACGGAGTCGAGGTTCGTGCGGATCACCGCATCCCAGTTGACCTTGTCGAGCTTGCGCAGCGTCATGTCGCGCGTGATGCCCGCGTTGTTCACGAGAATGTCGACCGGGCCGACGTCCCGCACGATCGTCTCGATGCATTCCCGGCACGAGTCGTGATCGGCCACGTCCACCGGGTACGCAAGGAACGTGCGACCGGCCGCATGCATCTCGGTCAGCCAGCGGTCCGCGCCGGCGTTGTTCGGCGAATACGTGACGACGACCCGGTGGCCCGCGTCGTTCAACCGGATGCTGACCGCTTCGCCGAGACCGCCCATCCCACCTGTCACAACTGCGATTCGCTTAGTCATACTATGAATTACCGACAAAAAAGTAATCGATGAAAGACGGGGCGACGGCCTCGCACCTGCTGCCGCCCCACCGCTTCGATGCACGGCCGCCCCGCGTCGCGGCGCGGCACGCATCGGTACCTCGCGCTTATTGTCGATTTCCCGTCTTGCGCGAAACCCGCGCGGCTCACCCGCGGCGCTGGCGCGCGCCGCAAGCGAACCGTACCGTCAATCACTGCTCAGACACGCTCGACCGCGAGCGCGACGCCCATCCCGCCACCGATGCACAGCGACGCCAGCCCGCGCTTCGCATCGCGCTTGGCCATCTCGTGCAGCAGCGTCACCAGGATCCGGCAGCCCGACGCGCCGATCGGGTGGCCGATCGCGAT
>NZ_LFZP01000026.1:0-38108 GCF_002925705.1 Burkholderia anthinoferrum | reverse complement strand
ATCCCGTCGATGATCTTGTTGCCGTCCGAATCCCACAGGTAGACGCCGTCGGCCTTCACGATCACGCGGCTGCCGGCACGGTTGAGCGCGCCCATGTCCGAGAACGGGTGGATGTGGTGTGCGGCGTCGAGCGCGCGATATTCGGCGGTCGAGTACTGCGAAAGTGCTTCGTTTCGATCGGTCATGTTTTCTCCGTCAAACAGCGCCGCACGCTTACACGTGCAGCAGCAGGTGCCTGCGTTCCCACGAGCTGATCACGCGGAAGAACGCTTCGTATTCGGTTTCCTTCAACGCCAGATAGGCCTTCACGAACTTGTCGCCGAGGATGCCGGCAAGCGGCTCGCACGCGGCCATCAGCGAGATGCCTTCCTCGAGGTTGCGCGGCAGTTGGTACGGCAGGTCGTAGCCGTCGGATGCGATCGGCTCGGTCGGCGCGAGCTGTTGCGTGATGCCGAGATAGCCGGCGGCGAGCGTCGCCGCGAACGCGAGGTACGGGTTGCAGTCGACACCTGGAATCCGGTTCTCGATGCGTCGCGCGACGGGGCTCGACTGCGGAATGCGAAAGCCCACCGTGCGGTTGTCGTACCCCCACTGCACGTTGATCGGCGCGGCCATGAAGCGCGACAGGCGGCGATACGAGTTGATGTACGGCGCGAAGATCGGCATCAGCGCGGGCGTGTACTTCTGCAGCCCCGCGAGATAGCTGTGAAACAGCGGCGACACGACCCCGCCTTCGTCGGCGAACAGGTTGCGGCCGGTGCGCGCATCGGCGAGACTCTGATGGATGTGCATCGCGGAGCCCGGCTCGCCCTCCATCGGCTTGGCCATGAACGTCGCATACATGTTGTGGCGCAGCGCGGCCTCGCGCACGGTGCGCTTGAACAGGAACACCTGGTCGGCCAGCGACAGCGCATCGCCATGCACGAAGTTGATCTCCATCTGCGCGGCGCCGACTTCGTGAATCAGCGTCTCGATATCGAGGCCCTGCATTTCGCAGTACTCGTAGATGTCCTCGAACAACGGATCGAACTCGTTGACGGCCTCGATCGAATACGACTGGCGGCCCGTTTCCGCCCGCCCCGTGCGGCCGACGGGCGGACGCAGCGGCAAGTCGGGATCGGCGTTCATGTCGACCAGATAGAACTCCAGCTCGGGGGCGACGACGGGCGTCCAGCCCTTCGCCTTGTACAGGTCGAGCACGCGGCGCAGCACGTAGCGCGGCGAGATCTCGACCGGCGAGCCGTCGAAGTGCACGCAGTCGTGGATCACCTGCGCGGTCGGGTCGACGGCCCACGGGATCAGGCAGATCGTCGACGGATCGGGCACGCACACCATGTCGGGGTCGGTCACGCCGGTGAGCGACCCGTCTTCCGGATAGTCGCCGGTGACGGTCTGCACCATCACGGCCTGCGGCAGGCGCATCGACTCGCCGGATTCGAACTTGTTGCGCGGAATGATCTTGCCGCGCGCGATGCCGGCCATGTCGGGAATGATCGCCTCGACTTCGGTAATGCGGTGCTGACGCAGGAATTCGCTCAGTTCGGGTTGCATGATCGGTCTCGTTAGTCGATATCGATGTCGGATGCGGCCGGCGACGGTGTCGCGCCGCCGGCCGCATGAAGGCGGTGCGCCATCCGCGCGCGGCACGCCGCGCCGAATGCCGCGAAGATGTCGCGCGACAGCGGCTGCTCCGCGTAGCGCCATTCGGGATGCCACTGCACGCCCAGCGCGAACGCACGCGCGCCGCGCACGCTGACGGCCTCGACCAGCCCGTCGGGCGCGCTCGCTTCGACGGCAAGCCCTGCGCCCAGGCGCGCGATGCCCTGGTCGTGCAGCGAATTGACCGTCGCCTCGCGCGCGCCGCGCGCGATCCGCTGCAGCAGGCCGTCCGGCGCGAGCCGCACGACGTGCGCGGGACCGTACTGCCGTTCAAGCGGATCGGCCGGCCGTTCGCGATGGTCGTCGAAGCCGGTCGTCGCATGCAGCCGCTGATGCAGCGTGCCGCCATACGCGACGTTCAGTTCCTGCATGCCGCGGCAGATCGCGAGCACGGGTACGCCCGCGTCGATCGCCGCACGGATCAGCGGCAACGCGGTCGCATCGCGCGCCGGATCGTGCAGCGTATCGGGCGCGCTCGCGGCGCCGCCGTAATGATGCGGCTCGACGTTCGAATAGCTGCCGGTCAACAGCAGCCCATCGACCGCCGCGACGATCGCCTCGGCCGGCTGCCGCGCGCCGAGCGCGGGCAGCACGAACGCCAGCGCGCCGGCGCCGTCGACGAGCGCGGTGAGGTACTTCTCGCCCGCCGCGTGGTTCGGATGGGCGCCGCGCAGGATGCGGTCGGCGGTGACGGCTACGATCGGTCGTGCACGCATCGGCGTCTCTCCGGTAATCGTGCACGACACGCTCGTGCGCGCAACGACGCAGGTTTGCTGGTACGCCGCACGCGCGTGCAATCGCGCCGCGCCAGCGCAGGCGCGGTCCCGCCGCGCGGACGGTGCGGCAACAGGCGGTACGACCCGGGACGGGAGCGGAAAGGGACGCTAGGGCAACAACGACGCGCTGCCGTCGCACTGCACCGCGCTGAACAGGTGCACGGTCACGAGATTGAAGCGGCGCGGGCCGCGATGGGAAATGGCGAAGAAACGAGGCTCGCGTAACGGGGCGGCGCGCGTGCCGCGATCAGCATGCCGGTTCGGCCCGGCCTGAGGCGGCGCGCCCGCCGACGGACTTCGCGTCCGGCGTATCGAAGGGCTGGCGGCTTTCACGATCGTACTCGACTGACTGATGGAGGCAGGACACGTGTCGCAATGCCGCGTGGCGACACGTCAGCAAGATGTCTCGCGCGCATGCCGGCGCAGGCCGGCCATCGTCGATGGCCTCGCCGCCGGTGCGCGCGTGACGACTTCCTGACATTCAGCTTATATCACCTAAAAATTGCGTCAACTTTTCAGGGGCTGATGACGACACCGGTCAGATGAAAAAAACGGCATCGATCCGCGCGATCGATGCCGTTTTGTGCATTGCATCGGCTTGCCGGCTACGGGCCGGCGGGGCAGGACGCGCCCTCGCGCCGCGCCGCCGCATCGTGGCGGCTCGTGCTCAGCGATGCGCGAGCGCGGTTTCGACGAGCGTCCGCAGCAGCGGCACGATCCGCGCGGCACGCGCTTCGTCGTACGCGTACGGACGCGTCTCTTCCATGTAGGTGATCTGCGACAGTTCGAGCTGCACGGCCGCGACGCCGGTCTCGGGCACGCCATAGTGACGCGTGATGTAGCCGCCCTTGAAGCGCCCGTTCGCGACGGCCGTGTAGCCGCCGTGCGCGAGCACACGCGCAGCCAGCGCCTCCGCGAGACCGGGCGCCGCGCTTGCGCCGCTCGACGTGCCGAAGTTGAAGTCCGGCAGGCGGCCGTCGAAGAAACGCGGCACATGCGAGCGGATCGAATGCGCTTCCCACACGAGCACGCGGCCGTGTTCGCCCTTCAGGCGCGCGATCTCGCGTTGCAGCGCGTCGTGATACGGCAGCCAGTAGCGGTCGCGGCGACGCATGATCTCGTCGTCGCCGGGCAGCGCGTTCGCCGGATAGAGCGGCGCCTTGTCGAACGTATCGACCGGCACGAGCCCCGTCGTGTCCTGCCCCGGATACAGGTTCTCGTTGTCGGGCGGGCGGTTCAGGTCGACGACGTAACGCGCGTGCGACGGCACGAGGATCGATGCGCCGAGTTCGGCCGCGAAGCCGTACAGCCGCTCGAGATGCCAGTCGCAATCGTCGACGAAGCGCGCGTCGGGCGTCATCGTCGCGGCGATGTCGTCGGGAATGTGCGTGCCCGCGTGCGGAATCGAGATCAGCAGCGGCAGCGTGCCCTGCTTCAGCGTGAATACAGCCGGTTGTTCAGTCATGTCGCCTCACCGTAAGAGTCTGCCGGCGCGCGCATGCGGCGCGCCGGTTGCCGCGCGTCAGCGCAGCAATTGCGCCAGCGCGGCGCGGTAGTCGGCATACGCGGCGGCTTCGTCGCGATGGCGGCGGCCGCTCACGACGCGCTCGCCGCCCGTATAGACGTCGAGCACCGGCGTCTCGCCGTGTTCGGCGAACACGATGCCCGACAGCCAGGCCGCGCTGTCGTGTTCGGCAATCGCCGGATGATCGGGATCGAGCACGAGCCAGTCGGCGCGACAGCCTGCACGCAGCGCGCCGATGCGCCGCCCGCTCGCCTGCGCGCCGCCCGCGAGCGACGCGTCGAACAGGCGATCGGCGACGTGCGCCTGCGATTCGCTCGCCAGCACGTTGCGCGCACGATGCACGAGCCGCTGCCCGTATTCGAGCAGGCGCAGCTCCGAGCGCCACTCGACCGATGCGTGGCTGTCCGAGCCGACGCCGATCACGCCGCCTTGCGCGAGATAGTCGACGGCCGGGAACACGCCGTCGCCGAGGTTCGCTTCGGTCGTCAGGCACAGCCCGGCGACCGCGCGACGCTTCGCGAGCGCCGCCGTCTCGGGCTCATCGACGTGCGTGGCGTGCACGAGGCACCAGCGCGCATCGACGTCGAATCGATCGAGCAGCCATTGCACGGGACGTGCGCCGTAAGCGCGCACGCAGTCGTCGACCTCGGCCGTCTGCTCGGCGATGTGGATATGCACCGGCGCATCGTCGGGTAACCCGTCGAGCAGCGCACGCAGCCCGTCCTCGGACACCGCGCGCAGCGAATGCGGCGCGACGCCGTAGCGCAGCCCGCCATGCTCGGGCGCCGTGCGACGCATCGCGTCGAGCAGTTCGAGCACGCCGTCGGGCGTGTTGATGAAACGGCGCTGGTCGTCGCGCGGCGGCTTGTTGCCGAAGCCCGCGAACTGGTACGACACGGGCAGCATCGTGATGCCGATGCCGGCCGAGTGCGCGGCGTCGATCACGCGCGAGCCGAGCTCGGCGATCCGCGGATAGCGCGAGCCGTCCTGCGCGTGATGCACGTAGTGGAATTCGCACACCGACGTGTAGCCGCACTTGAGCATCTCGACGTACAGCCAGCGTGCAATCGCCGCGAGCGCGTCGGGCGTGATCTTCAGCGCGAAGCGGTACATCAGGTCGCGCCAGCTCCAGAAGCTGTCGGCGGGATTCGCGCGGTATTCGGTGAGCCCCGCCATCGCGCGCTGGAATGCGTGCGAATGCAGGTTCGGCATGCCGGGCAGCACCGGCCCGGCCGCGCGCGCGACGCCCGCCGGGGCGTCGGTGTCGGGCGTCACGTCGGTCAGCGTGCCGGCCGCGTCCCAGCGCAGCAGCACGTTGCGGCGCCAGCCATCGGGCAGGTAGGCATGGTCCGCGAACAACATCGTGTCGGTCATTGCGAGTCCTCATCGACCGGATCCAGCACGCAAGCGTGTCGTCCGGCCCGGTACCGCGGCCGGCAGGCGCGAGCGCATCGCGCCCGCCCCTGCGTCGCGGCGATCGACCGGAGGGCGCGCTGGCGCGCCGGGCCCGGTCCCATGCAAGACGTCGGCCGGGCCCGGTCCGTCACGACCCGGCCCGGCCGACGTGAAACTTATCCGTTCATCCGGCGAAACACGGTCGTGCCGCCGCGGACGACCTGCTCGCACAGCGGCCGGCCGATCCAGTACGCGAGCTCGGCCAGCGAGCCGACCGACCACGCGGCGAAGTCGGCCTGTCGACCGACTTCGAGCGCGCCGTGACGATCCGCGCGGCCGAGCGCCGCGGCCGCATGGCGCGTGACGCCCTGCAGCACCTCGGGCACCGTCATGCGGAACAGCGTGCAGCCCATGTTCAGCGTCAGCAGCAGCGATTCGAGCGGCGACGTGCCGGGGTTGTGATCGGTCGCGAGCGCGATCGGCACGCCGTGCTTGCGCAGCAGCTCGATCGGCGGCAGTTGCGTTTCGCGGATGAAGTAGTACGCGCCGGGCAGCAGCACGGCGACCGTGCCGGCCGCCTTCATCGCCTCGATGCCCGCTTCGTCGAGAAATTCGAGGTGATCGGCGGACAGCGCGCGGTAACGCGCGGCGAGCGCCGTGCCGCCCGCATTCGACAGTTGCTCCGCATGCAGCTTCACCGGCAGCCCGCGCCGCGTCGCGGCCTCGAACACGCGCTCGGTCTGCGCGAGCGAAAAGCCGATGCGTTCGCAGAACACGTCGACCGCGTCGACGAGCCCTTCGTCGGCCAGCGTCGGCAGCATCCGGTCGCACACTTCGTCGATGTACGCATCCGCGCGGCCCGCATATTCGGGCGGCAACGCATGCGCGCCGAGGAAGGTCGTGTAAACGCTGACCGGGAAGCGCTCGCCGAGCTGGCGCGCGACGCGCAGCATCTTGCGCTCGCTCGCGAGGTCGAGCCCGTAGCCGGATTTGATCTCGATCGCGGTCACGCCTTCGGCGAGCAGCGGCTGCAGGCGCGCGGCAGCCTGCACGAACAGCGTCGTCTCGTCGGCCGCGCGCGTCGCGCGCACCGTCGACACGATCCCGCCGCCCTGCCGCGCGATTTCCTCGTAGCTGACGCCCGCGAGGCGCTGCGCGAATTCGTCGGCACGCGTGCCGCCGTACACGAGGTGCGTATGACAGTCGACGAGGCCCGGCGTCACCCACGCGCCGTGCAGGTCCTCGCGCCGCCAGTGCGCGTAACCGTGCGGCAGCGCGGATAGCGCGCCGAGCCACGCGATCGTGCCGGTTTCGTCGACGGCGATCGCCGCGTCGTCGATCGTCTCGTCGGGATGGCCGTGCGGACACAGCCTCAGGTGATGCCAGACAGTCGGTTTCATGCGTTCAGTCTCGTTCGCCGACGGCAAGCGTGACGGCGAGCAGCGCGCCGCTTCCGCTCACGACGACGTCAAACGCACGCCGCGGCCCGTCGAGCCGCAACGTGTCCATGTCTTCCAGCGCGTAGTGCATGCCGTCGATGTCGACGCCGACCGCGCCGGCCGCGCAAAACAGCAGCACGGTATCGGCCGGCGCAAGACGGTGCGCGCCCGCGCGCCACACGTCGAGCGCGCCACGCGCGGCGCAACGGCGCGTCATCAGGTTGAAGTCGCGCGTCGCGCCGTCGTGCAGCGTCGCATCGATCGCCGTCTCGCCCGCGAAATCCGCGCGGGCCAGCGGCTCGTCCAGCACGTGCCGCGCGCCGCCAGCTTCTGCGAGCGTCATGCCCGCGCCGGACAGCAGCACGAGCGTACGGTCGACGCCGTCGAAACGCGAGAACGGCCCGGCCGTGCCGACGTCCGCGACGCTCACGCGCCACGCGAACGCATCGAGTGCCGCGCCGGGCGGGAACGCGCCGATTTCGCGCGTCACGCCACCGCCGTTCTTCCACGGCGACGCAACGAGATCCGCCGCGCGGATCACCGCGACGGCCGGTGTTGCGTTCACCGGCGCCTGATCGAGCGCCGTCATGCTCAGCGGCCGAGCATCGGCAGCTTGAGGCCGGCTTCGCGAGCCGTCTGCTGCGCGAGTTCGTAGCCGGCATCCGCATGGCGCATCACGCCCGTCGCCGGATCGTTCAGCAGCACGCGACCGAGACGCTCGTGCGCGTCGGCCGTGCCGTCGGCGACGATCACCACGCCCGAGTGCTGCGAGAAGCCCATGCCGACGCCGCCGCCATGGTGCAGCGACACCCACGACGCGCCGCCTGCGGTGTTCAGCAGCGCGTTCAGCAGCGGCCAGTCGCTGACGGCGTCCGAGCCGTCCTTCATCGATTCCGTCTCGCGGTTCGGGCTGGCGACCGAACCGGTGTCGAGGTGGTCGCGACCGATCACGATCGGCGCCTTCAGTTCGCCGTTCTTCACCATCTCGTTGAACGCCTGGCCGAGGCGATAGCGATCCTTCACGCCGACCCAGCAGATCCGGGCCGGCAGGCCCTGGAACGCGATGCGCTCACGCGCCATGTCGAGCCAGTTGTGCAGGTGCGGATCGTCGGGGATCAGCTCCTTCACCTTCTGGTCGGTCTTGTAGATGTCTTCCGGATCGCCGGACAGCGCGACCCAACGGAACGGGCCCTTGCCTTCGCAGAACAGCGGCCGGATGTACGCCGGCACGAAGCCGGGGAAGTCGAATGCGTTTTCGACGCCCATTTCCAGCGCCATCTGGCGGATGTTGTTGCCGTAGTCGAGCGTCGCCGCGCCGCGTTCCTGCAGCGCGAGCATCGCGCGCACCTGGACGGCCATCGACTGCTTCGCGACCTTCACGATGCTCTGCGGATCGACCTTCTGCGCTTCGCGCCATTGCGCGACGGTCCAGCCTTGCGGCAGGTAGCCGTTGATCGGGTCGTGCGCGCTCGTCTGGTCGGTCACGCAGTCCGGCGTGATGCCGCGCGTGACGAGTTCCGCGAACACGTCGGCCGCGTTGCCGAGCAGGCCGACCGACACCGGCTTGCCGGTGCGCTTCGCTTCGTCGATCATGCCGAGCGCCTCGTCGAGCGTCGTCGCCTTCTTGTCGACGTAGCGCGTCTTCAGGCGGAAGTCGATGCGCGTCTCGTCGCATTCGACCGCGATCATCGAGAAGCCGGCCATCGTCGCGGCGAGCGGCTGCGCGCCGCCCATCCCGCCCAGGCCGCCCGTAAGGATCCAGCGGCCCGACGGATCGCCGTTGAAGTGCTGGTTCGCGACCGAGAAGAAGGTTTCATAGGTGCCCTGCACGATGCCCTGGCTGCCGATGTAGATCCAGCTGCCGGCCGTCATCTGGCCGTACATCATCAGGCCCTTGCGGTCGAGCTCGTGGAAGTGATCCCAGTTCGCCCAGTGCGGCACGAGGTTCGAGTTCGCGAGCAGCACGCGCGGCGCATCCTTGTGCGTGCGGAACACGCCGACCGGCTTGCCCGATTGAATCAGCAGCGTTTCGTTTTCCTCGAGATCCTTCAGTGACGCCAGGATCTGGTCGTAGCATTCCCAGTTGCGCGCCGCGCGGCCGATGCCGCCGTACACGACGAGCGCGTGCGGATGCTCGGCGACTTCCGGGTCGAGGTTGTTCTGGATCATCCGGTAGGCCGCTTCGGCCAGCCAGGTCTTGCACGTCTTCTCGCTGCCGCGCGGCGCGCGGATCGTGCGCGTCGGATCGAGACGGGGATCGATGTGTTTCGGATGGTTCATGACGACTGCTCCCGAGGGAAATTGAGATCAATAAGGAATCAGAAATGCCCGGTGAAGCGATAACGGCTGCCGGGATGCCACAGATTCGCCACCGAGGCGACGACGCCCTGCGACCAGGTGCGCCGATGTAAAACGAGACACGGCTCGACGTCGTCCATCCGCAGCTGCTCGCGCCGCTCCGGCGCCGGGGCCGCCGCTTCGATCCGGTACTCGACGCGCTGCAGCGGCGCCGCGCGCATCAGGTACAGGTTCGGCGTCGTGTTCGTGAAATCCTGCTCGGCGTAACCCGGCGCGACCGCCGGATTCACCCATCGTTCTTCGAGCTGCACGGGCTCGTCGTTCTCGAAGTGCAGCACCTGCGAATGAAACAGCTTCGTGCGTACGGCCACCTGCATCTCGTCGGCGAGGGCCTCGTCGGCGCGGATCGTGTCGAGGCCGAGCACACTGGCGCGGTATGCATGCCCGCGCGCGCCGACTTCCTCGGAGATGCTGCGGATCGCCACCAGCGTCGACTCGTACTTCGGCCGCGCGACGTAGGTGCCCGCGCCCTTCATGCGCGTGAGCACCTGCTCGGCCGTCAACTCGCGCAATGCGCGGTTGACGGTCATGCGCGCCACCTTGAACTCGCGCGCCAGCTCGTTCTCGGACGGCACCTGGTCGCCCTCCTCCCACTCGCCGGCGTGAATGCGGGCCAGGATGAAATCCTTGATCTCCTGGTAGACCGGCGCGCTCATCGGCTTACTGTTCCGATGCGAACGAGAACGGCGCGACCTTCGCGAACGCACGCTCGCCGACGAGCTTTGCGATCGCCGCGATGTCCGGCGCGAAGTAGTGGTCGAGTTCGTAGTGCGCGACCTGGCTGCGAATCGTCTCCATCACCGGCGCGAGCTTCGGGCTCGTGTGGTACGGCGCACGCAGGTCGACGCCTTGCGCGGCGGCCAACAGCTCGATCGCGAGGATGTGCTTCGTGTTGTCCGCGATGTCGGCGAGCTTGCGCGCGGCGAACGTCGCCATCGACACGTGGTCTTCCTGGTTCGCGGAGGTCGGCAGCGAGTCGACCGACGCCGGGTGCGCGAGCGTCTTGTTTTCCGATGCGAGTGCGGCCGCCGTCACGTGCGCGATCATGAAGCCGGAGTTCACGCCGCCGTCCTTCACGAGGAACGGGGGCAGGCCCGACAGCGTCGCGTCGATCAGGAGCGCGATGCGGCGTTCGGCCAGCGCGCCGATTTCCGCTGCGGCGAGCGCGAGGTTGTCGGCGGCGAACGCGACCGGCTCCGCGTGGAAGTTGCCGCCCGACAGCACTTCGCCGGTGTCCGGGAAGATCAGCGGGTTGTCCGACACGGCGTTCGCTTCGACGAGCAGCACGTCGGCCGCGTGGCGCATCTGGTCCAGGCACGCGCCCATCACCTGCGGCTGGCAGCGCAGGCTGTACGGATCCTGCACCTTGTCGCAGTCGCGATGCGACTGGTTGATCGGCGAGCCTTCGAGCAGTTCGCGGTACGACGCGGCCGCATCGATCTGGCCTTGGTGGCCGCGCAGTTCGTGGATGCGCGCGTCGAACGGCTTCACCGAGCCGGCCGCCGCGTCGACCGACAGCGCGCCGGCGACGAGCGCGGTGCGGTACAGGTCTTCGATCGTGAACATGTTGTCGAGCGCGAGCGCGGTCGACGCCTGCGTGCCGTTCAACAGCGCGAGGCCTTCCTTCGCTTGCAGCGTCAGCGGCGCGAGGCCCGCGACGCGCAGACCGTCGAGCGCGCTCGCGCGCTCGCCGCGGATGAACACTTCGCCGACGCCGAGCAGCACGGCCGACATGTGCGCGAGCGGCGCGAGGTCGCCCGACGCGCCGACCGAGCCCTTCACCGGGATCAGCGGCAGCACGTCGGCGTTGAACAGCGTGATCAGCGCGTCCATCACTTCACGACGGATGCCCGAGTGGCCGCGGCCGAGGCTCGACAGCTTCAGCGCCATCAGCAGGCGCACCGACGAACGCGCCATCGGCTCGCCGACGCCGACCGCGTGCGACAGCACGAGGTTCTTCTGCAGCAGTTCGAGCTGGTCGTGCGGGATGTGGGTGCTCGCCAGGCGGCCGAAGCCCGTGTTGATGCCGTAGGCCGGCTCGCCCTTCGCGGCGATGTCGGCGACGGCCTTCGCGCCGGCGTCGATCTTCGCGAAGCTGGCCGGGTCGAGCTTCAGTTGCACGGATTCACGTGCGATCCGGCGCAGTTGCGGGAGCGTCAGGTGGCCGGGGGTCAACGTAATCATGTGAGCAATCCTGTCTAGACAAGTTCGGAATGGATTGAAGTGTAGCCATCCACACTTGTCTAGACAACCCGTTTTTCATTATTCCGACTCGGGAGTTTCCCTGATGCCCGGCAGGCCCGCCGGGCCGGTCGCCGCGATCCGACTCTTAACATCTGTTGCGGTTATTTTATTTTTGGCAACATACGAATCATCACTCGCCACGGAGACCGTCATGCCCTTCCCGTCACGATTCGCCGCCCGCCTCGGCTTCCCCCTGCTCGTCGCCGCGTGCGCGCTCGCGCACGGTGCGTCCTTCGCGGCGGAGCCGCTGTCCGGCACGCTCGACAAGATCCGCCAGGCCAACCTGATTTCGATCGGCCATCGCGAAACGTCGGTGCCGTTCTCCTATGTCGATGCCAGCGGCAAGGTCGTCGGTTTCTCGCAGGACCTGTGCGACCGCGTGATCGCGGCGGCGAAGGCGCGCACCGGCAAGCCCGACCTGCAGGTGCGCTTCATTCCGGTCACGTCGCAGAACCGCATTCCGCTCGTGCAGAACGGCACCGTCGATCTCGAATGCGGCGTGACCACCAACCTCGCCGCGCGCCATGCGCAGGTCGCGTTCTCGACCACCTTCTTCGTCGCGACGACGCGCCTGCTCACGCGCACGACCTCGGGTATCCGCGACTTTCCCGATCTCGCCGGCAAGACGGTCGTGACGAACCAGGGCACGACGTCCGAACGCCTGCTGCGCAAGATGAACGAAGAAAGGAAGATGGGCATGCAGATCATCGGCGCGAAGGACTACGGCGAAGGACGCCTCACGCTCGAATCGGGCCGCGCGGCCGCGTACATGATGGACGACGTGCTGCTCGCGGGCGTGCGCCAGCTCGCCGCGAAACCGGCCGACTGGCGGATCGTCGGCACGCCGCAATCGTCGGAAGCGTACGGGTTCATGCTGCGCAAGGACGATCCGCAGTTCAAGGCGCTCGTCGACGGCGTGCTCGTGCAGTTGATGAAAAGCGGCGAGATCGACGCGCTGTACGACAAGTGGTTCTTGAAGCCGGTGCCGCCGAAGGGGCTGTCGTTCGACTTCCCGATGAGCGACGTGATCAAGGCGCGCTATGCGGCGCCGAACGACGCGCCGCTCGAGTGAGCGCCGCGCGTCGACACCGGCTTACGCGCGCGTCCACGCGACGCACGCCGCGTAGCCGGGCGCCGCGTCGAGCCACGCCGCATCGAACGCCGCGACGCCGGCGGCGGGCGCGGCCGGCTCGACGATCGTCGTCGCGGGCGTCGCCGCGTCGCGCGGCGGCACGACCGCGAACGCGCGCAGCCCGCCGACGATGCCGGTGCCGAGCGCCTTGAGCAGCGCCTCCTTCGCGGACCACACGCGCATGAATTCACCCTCGCGCGCGCCGGGCGGCAGGCCGTCGAGATACGCGATCTCGGCGGGCGCGCACACTTCGCGCGTCAGCGCACGCCAGTCGGTCGCGCGGTTGCAGCCCTCGATATCGACGCCGACGCGGCCTGCCGGCGCCCACGCGAGCAGCGCGTGTTCGCCCGCGTGCGACACGTTGAAGTCGAGCGACGCGCGATGCGCAGGGTCCAGCGACGGCCGCCCCGCCGCGTCGACGACGATCGCGACCGCGCGCGGCGCGATGCCGAGCGCCGCGCCGAGCACGTCGCGCAGCGCGGCGCGCGTCGCGGCGCTGCGCACCGCATCCTCGTGCCGCAGGAAGCGCGCGGCGCGGGCGCGCTCGTCATCGCTCAGCGCCGCATACGCGGCCGACACGAGCGGCACGCGCCAATCGAAATCGACGCGCGCGATCCGCACGCCGGCGCGCGCCGCGGCGGGCGGCACGTCGAGCGCACGCATGCGCCATGCGCGGGGCGTTTCAACGGAAGAAGCGGAATCGGACGGAATGGACATCGGCGCGCGGCAGTCGGTGCGGTAAAACGAAAGGTCCGATGTTAATCGATCGCGCCGGCCTGCGGCCGCTGCGACACGATCGGGCATTGAACGGGGCTGCGGGATGCGTGCGCGGATGCGCGGTCACCCGTTCGCGGCGATGCCGGGCAAGCCGCTCCCCGTCAGCCGCCCGCGCGACGCCGGGTGCAGCGCGTGCACGACGCCCGGCGCATCGGCCGGCAGCACGCCGTGTTGCAGCCAGTACAGCGCGACGGGCCACAGCGTGTCGGTGAAGCGGCTGTGGAAAAACGCGAAATGGCCGATCGCGTCGACGCCGATGTCGGCCGGCGCGATCCGCAGATGCGTGACGTTGCTGCCCGTGTAATAGCCGGCCAGCCGCTCGATCGCGTCGACCGTGCCGAACGCGTCGTCGTCGATGCCGATCGCGAGCATCGGCGCCGACAGCCCCGCGAAGCGCGCCGGCAACGCGGTGCGACTCGTGGCGCCGTCGTCGAGCACGCTGCCGATGTAGCCATCCTCGAAACGCGGCTGCGAGCGCGCCCACGACAGTGCGACGCCGCGCGGCGTGTCCTCCATCCAGCCGAGCCGCTTCGCGGGCACGTAGCCGAACACGGCCGCGAGCGCGGGCATCGCGACATGCCACTTCCACCACATCCGGCGTCGCTCGGCCGGCAGATAATCGCGCCAGTACGCATACTGCGCGCCGACGGTGACCACATGCCGCACGTGCACGTTCGATGCCGCGAGGCCGAGCACGCAGCCGCCGATGCTGTGCGCGACCACGTCGAGCGGCTGCCCCGGAAACGCGTCGCGCGCGTAGTGCAGCGCGGCTTCGCAATCGAGCCGCCCCCAGTCGAGCCAGTTCGCGTGCAGCTTCGCGAGCCGCGCCGGGCGCGACCCGCCGATGCCGCGATAGTCGTAGACGAGCACATCGCGCCCTTGCGCGAACAGCCAGGCCGCGAAACGAAAGTAGTAGTCGCAGCGCACCGACGTCGCGCAATTGACGACCGTCACGGGCCGCACGGCGCCGCCGCCGCGATGGCGCCAGACATGGGCGCGCAGTTCGTAGCCGTCGGCTGCGCGCAGCGTCACGGGTTCGGGTGGCAACGCGTCGGCCGTGCGATTGGCCTGTGGCGCGCCGCTGTTCTCGTTCGAAATCGTCATCGTGTCTCCTGTCGACCAGAGTTAGCGCTTTAGCGCTTACTCTGGTCCCATGGCGTGGCTGGTTGGAGTTAGCGCTTCAGCGCTTACTCCAACCCCACGGCGGTCGACCGGAGTTGGCGCTTTAGCGCTTACTCTGGTCCCATGACGTGGCTGGTTGGAGTTAGCGCTTCAGCGCTTACTCCATCCCCACGGCAGTCGACCGGAGTTAGCGCTTCAGCGCCTACTCCGGTCCCATGGCGTGCCCGGTTGGAGTCAGCGCTTCAACACTTGCTCCACGCCCCGCCCTCCGCAATCACCCCGCCTCCATTGAACTTGACGCACGCCCCGTTCTCAACCAATCTTGCTGCTCCGTTCGCATGAGTCACGCGCATGTCAACGCCACTCGTCCGTCTCCCGTCGCTCGATCTCGTCCGCGGTTTCGTCGCCGTCGGCCGCCGCATGAGCATCACGCTCGCCGCGCAGGACCTGTGCGTCACGCAGTCGGCGGTCAGCCGTCAGATCCATGCGCTCGAAGCGCATCTCGGCGTTGCGTTGCTGCAGCGCGGCTACCGGAAGATCGCGTTCACGCCGGAAGGCGAGCGACTGTTCCGCGTCGCCGATGCGGCGCTGCACGGCCTGCAGGACACCGTCGCGTCGCTCGCCGCCGGGCGCGAGCGCCAGCCGGTGACGATCACGGCCAGCATCGGCGTCACCGCACTGTGGCTGCTGCCGCGGCTCGGGCGGCTGCAGGCGCGCCTGCCCGAGGTCGACCTGCGCGTCGCCGCGAACGACAAGGTACTCGATTTGCGCGCCGAGGGCATCGACCTCGGCATCCGCTACTGCCCGCGCGAGCGCGCACCGGCCGGCGCGCTGCGCCTGTTCGACGAGATCGTCGTGCCGGTCGCGCATCCCGCGCTCGCCGCGCGGCCGGTCACGAGCGCCGCCGCGATCGCCGATCACGTGCTGCTCGAATTCGACGGGCCGCCGCAACCGCAGTTGCAATGGCACGCGCATCTGCACGCGGCCGGGCTCGGCGACGCGCGCCCGAAAGGCGTGCTGCGCTTCAACCAGTACGACCAGGTGATCCAGGCCGCGATCGCGGGCCAGGGCATCGCGCTCGGGCGGCTCGCGCTCGTCGCGCCGATGCTCGCCGACGGCCGGCTGGCGGCGCTCGGGCCGCACACGCGGACGCCGCCGCCAACGTACGGCTACTGGCTGTTTCAGCACGATCCGGCCCCGCGCCGCGAGGTCGTCGACGTGCGCGACTGGATGCTCGCCGAAGCAGCCGAATGCGATGCGGCGATGCACGCGCACGATACGGCGTCGGGCTGAACCGGCAGCTGGGCGGCTGCGCATGACCACCGGCTCACGCCGCCCCCTTCACATTCGCGCCACGCATGCCAACCTGACCGAATGATCGCTTGAGCGACGGCAGCCGCGCTCGTCTAATCGGATCGAGCGCGGCCGTTTCGCCGCGCGCCTTCATCCGGAGACACGCATGACCCCGATCGAGCAGGAAGTCCGGCGCCGCTGGCTGCCCGTGCTGGCAGGCGGCCTGATCATGGGCGCCGCGCTCGGCATCCGCCACGTGCAGGGCCTGTTCCTCGCGCCCGTGTCGCTCGACCACGGCTGGTCGCGCGAGGCGTTCGGGCTCGCGCTGGCGTTGCAGAACCTGATCTGGGGCGTCGCGCAGCCGTTCACCGGGATGGTGGCCGACCGCTTCGGCTCGGTGCGCGTGATCGTCGCCGGCATGCTGCTGTACGCGGCCGGGCTCGTCACGATGGCGCATGCGGCCACGACCGGCCTGTTCACGGTCGGCGCCGGGCTCGTGATCGGCGTCGCGCTGTCGGGCTCGGCGTTCGCGTCGATCTACGGCGCGCTGAGCCGGCTGTTCCCGCCCGACCGGCGCGGCTGGGCGCTCGGTGTCGCCGGCGCGGTCGGCGGGCTCGGCCAGTTCTGCATGGTGCCCGTCGCGCAGGAGCTGATCGGCGGCATCGGCTGGCGGCACGCGTTCATCGCGCTGGCGCTCGTCGCCGCGCTGCTCGCGCCGCTCGCCGTGCTGCTGCGCGACCGGCCCGCGCAGGCAGCCGCCGCCGGCTCCGACCAGTCGATCGGCGAAGCCGTGCGCGAGGCGTTCGCGCATCGCGGCTTCTGGCTGCTGAACGCGGGCTTCTTCGCGTGCGGCTTCCAGCTCGCGTTCATCGCGACGCACCTGCCCGCGTACCTGCTCGACCACGGGCTGCCGGCGCGCCACGCGAGCGTCGCGCTCGCGCTGATCGCGCTGACGAATGTGGCCGGCACCTACGCGTGCGGCCATCTCGGCGGGCTGCTGCGGCGCAAGTACGTACTGTCGGTGCTGTACCTCGTGCGCGCGCTCGCGATGGCCGCGTTCGTCGCCGCACCGCTGTCGCCCGCCAGCGTCTACGTGTTCGCGGCCGTGATGGGCTTCACGTGGCTCGGCACGGTGCCGCTGACGAACGGCGTGATCTCGCAGGTGTTCGGCGTGCGCTACATCGCGACGCTGTTCGGCTTCGTGTTCTTCGGGCACCAGCTCGGCAGTTTCTTCGGTGTATGGCTCGGCGCGCTCGTGTACGACGCGACGCACTCGTACCTGCCGCTGTGGATCGGCTCGATCGCGCTCGGCGTGCTCGCGGCGCTGCTGCACTTGCCGATCGACGACGCGCGCGTCGCACGCCCGGGATCGGGCACCGCGGCATGGGCATGATCCGCGCGGCGCTGGCCGCCGGCATGCTCGCGTTCGTCGCGTGGTGCGGCGCGGCCTACCTCGATTCGGGCGTCGCGTACGCGCTGCTCGAGCACGTCGCGTTCTGCAATTGATGCGGCAAACTTCGGCGCATCGTCAGCGACGCTTCGGCAACGCGGCCAGCGCATCGAGCGCACGGGCGCGCGCGGCCGCATGCTCGACGAGCGGCGCCGGATAGTCGACGCCGAGCCGCACGCCGGCCGCGTCGAGTTCCAGCGGCGACGCTTCCCACGGCGCATGGATCGACGTGTTGTCGAGGCCGGCAAGCTCGGGCACCCAGCGCCGCACGTACGCGCCGTCCGGGTCGAACTTCCGGCCCTGCGCGACCGGATTGAAGATGCGGAAATACGGCGCCGCGTCGGCGCCGCAGCCGGCCACCCATTGCCAGCTCGCCGCGTTGTTCGCGGGATCGGCGTCAACCAGCGTGTCCCGGAACCACGCTTCACCCGCGCGCCAGTCGATCAGCAGATGCTTGATCAGGAACGACGCGACGACCATTCGCACGCGGTTGTGCATCCAGCCGGTCGTCCACAGCTCGCGCAGGCCCGCGTCGACGAGCGGGTAGCCGGTCCGGCCGCGCTGCCACGCATGCAACGCGGCGGGATCGTCGCGCCACGGCATCGCATCGAATTGCGCGCGGAAGTTGTCGGTCGCGAGCGCCGGGAAGTGATACAGCAGCATGCAGCTGAATTCGCGCCAGCCGAGCTCGCTCAGGAATTTGTCGGCGTGCAGCGCATACGCCGCGCCGCCCGCGTTCGCGGCGCCCTGCACCGCATGCCACACCTGTCGCGGCGATACGTTGCCGAAGCGCAGGAACGGCGACAGCCGGCTCGTCGCGGGGCGGTCGGGTCGATCGCGCGCGTCCGCATAACCGGCGAGCGAGGTCGTCAGAAACGTGTCGAGCTGCGCGTGCGCGCCGGCTTCGTCGGGCGCCGGCCACGCCTCGCGCAGGCCGCCGGCCCAGTCCGGCGCATGCGGACGCAATGCGAGCGCATCGAGCGACAGCGCGCGCTCGCGCACGGCCTTCGGCCACGGATGGAACGCGATCCGCTCGGGCGCCGGCAGCGGCGCGGCCACCGTGCGATCGCGGCGCGCCGCGCGCCAGTAAGCGGTGAATACCTGGTACGGGCCGCCGCTGCCCGTCAGCACCTCCCAGGGCTCGTTCAGCAAGCTGCCGTTGCTGCTCTCGACCGTCACGCCCTGCGCCTTGAGCGACGCCTTCAACGCCGCATCGGCGTCGCGCTGTGGCTGCGGATAGCGGCGGTTCCAGTACACGGCCGCGGCGCCCGTGTCGCGAACGAGGCGCTCGATCTCGCGCCGCGCGTCGCCGCGCAACAGCAGCAGGCGCCCGCCATGCCGCGCGAGCGCGGCGTCGAGCCCGGCCAGCGACCCGTGCAGCCACCAGCGCGCCGCGCCGCCGAGCGCGGGCCCGGCGCCCGTGTCCGTGCCGTCGACGAAGACGCAGACGAGCGGCCGGCCCGATTCGACCGCGCGCGTCAGTGCGGGCTGATCTGTCACGCGCAGATCGTCGCGGAACCATACGATCGCTGGGGCAACGGACGACTGGGCGGACACGGGCATCTCGATGACGAAAGGGAAAGGAGATGCGTATTGTCGCGGCTGCGCTGCGCGGTGTCGACGCCGGCCGTTACGGCTAGCGCATCACGGCGACGCCGTGCGCGGCCGCACACGCGGCGCCGACCCGATGAAGGTTGCGGTGCCGGCCGCACGCACGTGATGTTTGCGAGGCTGTCGTACGTCGACCGGTTCGTGCGCCCGGCGCATCGCTGACGCACTGCCCCGCGCATCGACGAACGCAGGAAAGCCCGCCGTGGCCACCTGTGCGGCCGGCTGGTCCGCTTCGCGATGCACGTGCCGCGCGATGGCCCGCCCGGCGCACGGCGCATCGATGTTGGATCAGTCGAGCCGGAACGCGGCCTCGAAGCGCTCGGCGAATGCGTCGAACTCGGCTTCCGGCAGATGGTTGATGCCGCCTGCGCACTTGCGCCCGCCGCCGGTCGCGAAGCCGCGGCAGAACTCGTCCGCACCGATCGGCCGGCCGTCGGGCACGCGTACGCTGACGACGAGCCCGCCGCCCGCGCGCGGCGACAGCACCGCGAGCGCCGTATGCGGCGCATTGCGCATCCGTTCGTTCGCGAGCATGCCGGTCGCGCGCCGCGCCCACGGATGATCGGGCATCCGGACCAGCGTCGCGCCCGGCACCTCACGCAGCGGCGCGAGCGCGCACGCGAGCGCCATGTCGTCGCGATAGCCGTCGCGCAGCGCGGCGAACACGGCCGTCTCGCGCACGAAATCGACTGGATCGGCGCACGGCAACATCGCCTCCGCGAGCGCCGCCGGATCGAAATGCAGATCGCCGACGCATTCGCCGTATGCGTTGTAGTTCAGATAGCGCCCCAGCTCGGCGAGGCTGCAGCGCTCGGCTTCGTCGACCCCATGCTCGCGCGCGAGCGCATCGCCGAGCGCCGGCAGTTCGTCGCCATAAGCGGCGACGATGGCCCAGCGCACGTGCCGGCCGCCGAGATAGCGGTTCACGATCGCGCTCGTGCAGACGTCGGCCGCCGTGTCGATATGCGCGTGAAAGCGCGAATCGTCGGGCAGTTCGCCCGCGAAGTGATGGTCGAAATAGCGGACCGTCGCGCCTGCCCGCAGCAGCCGCGCGCAGGCATCGCGGTTCTGGTCGTGCGACACGTCGAGCACGGTGACGAGGTCGCCCGCGCGCGCGTCGATCCGCTCGAGCAGCGTGATGTCGCGCTTCACGCCGGTCACGAGCGTGCCGTGCACGCGTTCGGCGAGCCGCAGCTGCTGAAGCGCGCACAGGCCGTCCGCGTCGCCGTTGAACGCGAACACGTGCCGCGCGTACTGGTTGTCCTGCATGATCCGTTGCTCCATCGTCAAGGCATGAAATCGCGGCCGTTCTCGCGTGGCGAGCACGCCGAGTTCCGGCGCCAGATATTTTGCCGCAACCGCGAGCGCGCCTTTCGATACAGCGTAGTCGCGCTCCCGGTAAACGGCTTGCGGGTCGCCTGCGTGTCGATCGTCGCGATCGCGCCGCTGCCGCTTCATCGGCGGCACGACATCCTGTATGGGCACACCGTACGGAGCGCGTGAATATCGAACATCGCCCCGTCGAGGCCGGTTTTCTCCGCCGGCGCCGGCCACACGCCGTGCGCTCACGCACCGCCTCGACCGCGAGCCTCGCGCCGAGTCCGGCCCGACCTTGAAGCAGCGATCGGTGCAATGTCGCCTTATGTCATACGTCATCAGATGTGAAGACGGGCGCTTTCCCTCTCAAGATTTCGGTAATTTTTGATAAATTCCCGGGTAAACCCGCGACGTGTTCGAGGACACTCCGGCGTACCATGTCATACGACGACATACTACATAACCGCCACCCAGATGCCGCCGCGGGCTGCCGCTCCGCCCGCCGACACCCGACCGGAGACACCCTTGAACCCGCCCTCGTCCGCCCTGCCCGGCCGCGATCCGCTCGCGTCCGCCGTCTCGAAAGTGAAGTGGCACGTGCTGCCGCTCGTGCTGATCATGTTCATCGCGAACTACATCGACCGCGTGAACGTCGGCTTCGTCGATCGCCACCTCGAAGCGTCGATCGGCATCGGCGCGGCCGCGTACGGGCTCGGCGCCGGCCTGTTCTTCGTCGGCTACGCGCTGTTCGAAGTGCCGTCGAATCTGCTGATGCAGCGCTACGGCGCCCGCGTCTGGCTCGCGCGGATCATGGCGACCTGGGGCATCGTCGCGGCCGCGATGGCGTTCGTGTGGAACGACACGTCGTTCTACGCGCTGCGCTTCCTGCTCGGCGCGGCCGAGGCCGGCTTCTTCCCCGGCGTCGTGCTGTACCTGTCGCAATGGCTGCCGCCGCAGGAGCGCGGCAAGGCGATGGCGATCTTCCTCGGCGGCTCCGCGTTCGCGTCGGTGCTGTCCGGGCCCGTCACCGGCGCCCTGCTGTCGATCCGCGGCTTCGGCCTCGCGGGCTGGCAATGGATGTTCCTGATCGAAGGGCTGTTCTCGGTTGCGCTGTGCGGCGCGAGCTGGCTGCTGCTGAAATCGCACATCCGCGACGCGACGTGGCTCACGGCCGACGAACGCACCGCCCTCCAGAACGCGCTGGACGAGGAGCGCGCGACGCGCGACGTCCGCTCGAACGTGCCGGTGCGCGCCACCGCGCTGCTGCGCGATCCGCAGATCATGCTGTTCTGCTTCCTGTACTTCTCGATCCAGTTGACGATCTACGCGGCCACGTTCTGGCTGCCCACCATCATCCGCAAGATGGGTGGCCTCACCGATTTCCAGGTCGGCCTGTACAACACGATTCCGTGGATGATCGCGATCGGCGCGATGTACGGCTTCGCGGTGCTGTCGTCGAAGTGGAAGCATCCGCAGCGCTGGCTCGCGTTCGCGCTCGTGCTCGCCGCGTGCGGGCTGTTCGCGTCGACGTCGCCGAATCCGGTGTGGTCGTTCGCGTCGGTCTGCTTCGCCGCGCTCGGCTTCAAGGCGGCGGCGTCGCTGTTCTGGCCGATCCCGCAGGGCTATCTCGACACGCGCGTGGCCGCGGCCGTGATCGCGCTGATCAACTCGGTCGGCAACCTCGGCGGCTTCGTCGCGCCGACGGCCTTCGGCTATCTGAAGCAACATACGGGTTCGATCACGGGCGGGCTGTATGCGCTCGCGATCGCTTCGCTCGTCGCCGCGGTCGCCGCGCTGTTCGCGCGCACGCACCGGCGCAGCGATCCGCCGCGCGGCCGGCCGGCCGACGAATCCTTCACGCACGCCCCGATGCTCCGCCATGCCGAACACTGACCGCCTGACCGTCGTCGTCTCGAATGCCGTCGACGGCGACCTCGCCACGTTCTCCCTCGCCGGCGACGGCACGCTCGCGCCGCTCGCCCGCTATCCGGCGGCCGACGCCGCGATGCCGATCGCGGTGCAGGCCGACCGTACGCGGCTCTACGTCGCGACGCGCGGCGCGCAGCCGACGATCGTCGCGTTCCGCGTCGCCGCCGCCACGGGCGCGCTCGCACGCATCGGCACGACCGCGATCGACGCGAGCCATGCGTACCTGTCGCTCGATCGCAGCGGCCGCTGGCTGCTCGGCGCATCGTACGGCGGGAATTCGCTGAGCGTCTACGACGCCGCGCGCGTGCGCGACGGCGACGGCACGCCGCTGCAGGTCGCCGGCGGCATCGCGAACGCGCATGCGGTGATCGTGTCGCCGGACAACCGCTTCGCGTACGTCAGCTCGCTCGGCTCGGACCGCGTGTTCGGTTTCGCGCTGGTCGAAGACGCCACGGGCCTGCGCGCGGTCGAACACGGCGAAACGCGCGTGCCCGCCGGCTTCGGCCCGCGTCACCTGCGGTTCGCGGATGACGGCCGCACGCTGGTCGTCGTCGGCGAATTCCAGGCGACGCTTGCGACCTTCGCGCGCGACATCGACACCGGCCGGCTCGGCAACTCGCACGTCGGCGCGCGCCACCCGGCGGTCGCCGCGCTCGCGCAAGGGCATGCGCGCCCGCCCGCCCCCACCGAGCCGTCCGTGTGGGCCGCCGATCTGCACCTGACGCCCGACGAACGTTTTGCGTACGTCAGCGAGCGCACGTCGAGCCAGTTGCTCGGCTATCGCCGCGACGAAGATGGCACATTCGTGCCCACCCACGCGACGCCCACCGAGACCCAGCCGCGCGGCTTCGCGATCGATCCGTCGGGACGCTGGCTGGTCGCCTGCGGCGAACAGTCGGAACACGTCGCGGTGTATGCGATCGCGCCGGACGACGGCACGCTGTCGCTGCACGCGCGCGTGCCGGGCGGCCGCGGCGCGAACTGGATCGCGATCGTCTGAACGTCTGAAGATTTGAAGGAACATCCGCGCGCGCGCGGGAACCGGCACGCCGATGCGGGTGCGCCATTCGGCGCGTTCAGCGCCGCTCGCTCGGCGCCACGCCCGTCCAGCGCTTGAACGCGCGCGTGAAATTGGCGCGGTCGGTATAGCCGACGCGCGCCGCGATCTCGTCGACCGGCAGGCGCGTACCTTCGAGCAGCCGCAGCGCGTCGCGCAGCCGGATCTCGTCGAGCAGCGCCGAATAGGTCGCGCCGTATTCGGCCAGCTTGCGCTTGAGCGTGCGCGCCGACACATGCAGCTCGCGCGCGATATCGTCGACCGACGGATAGCCGCCCTCGCCGCAGATCAGCAGGTTGCGCACGCGCTCGACGATGCTTTCCGCGTAGCCGAGCCGCGCGAGTTCGGCCTCGCACTGCTGGACGATCATCTGCGCGGTCTGCGCGTTCGCGGTGCCGATCGGCTCGTCGAGCAGCGCGGCGTCGCAGCGGATGCGGTTCGCGCTCGCGTCGAAATGGCAGCGCGGCAGGCGCGCGCGATAGCGCTCGAACCACGGCGGCTCCGGCCATTCGAAATGCAGTTCGGCACGCGACTGCAGCGTGCGCCCCGGCGTCGGATACAGCAGCGAATTGAACAGGATCGCGGTCTCGACCAGAAAGTTTTCCACCGCGAACTGGCGCAGCCGGCCGAGCGGAAACGCTTCGCGCACGTCGATGTCGACGATGCCGTCGAGCTGCGCGAGCCGCACCGAGAAGAACGGCACGCGCGTCGGCAGGTAACGGATGCCGAGCGCGATCGCCTCGCCGAGCGTCGCGCAGCTCATCAGCCCGAAGCCGATCAGCCCCGCTTTCGTCAGGCTGCTGCGCAGGCCGATCTCGATCGCGATCGACGGATCGTCGGTCGCGTCGAGCAGGTTGAACACGATCGCCGCCTGCTGCAGCGGCGTGATGCGCGCATCGGGCTGCGCGAGCCGGTCGCGCTCGACGCCCGAGCCGGCGAGGATGCGGCCGCCGTCGATGCCGCGCTCCTCGGCCAGCATCAGCATGAACAGCGCATACGCGGACGATACCGTCGCCTTGTTCAACTGGCGCGCGGCATCCGGAACGGACGGGACCATGCGGCTCACTCCGGGCGGTTTCGGCGGATTGTAGCGTCGCTGGCCCGCCATGACACCTTGTCGGCACTCTAGCGCGACGACATCCGCTCGGGCGCGCGCCCGCCGGCCAACGTGGCCCGAAATGACACCACGATTGGCACCAGCGGCCCTCGCACGCGCGCCGGCACGCGCCTATGCTTGTCGCATCGGCATTGCGCCCCACTCCTTCCGTACGGATCCCGGTCGATGAGCCACCCCGCACGAACCGCCTTTCGCCACGACGCAGACAAGGTCGCGTACGTCCGCCGCGAAGTCAACGCCGCGAGCGACGCGATCCGCGCGCGGTTTCCGCTGCTCGACAACCAGAACCTCGTCGGCGCGACCGTGATGGCCGTGTCGGTCGGCGCGATGCTCGCGATCGCGTGGCTGTATGCGCGCGGCGCGATCGCGTGGTACGTCGCGCTGCCGCTCGCCGCGTTCGTCACATCGTTGATCCACGAGCTCGAGCACGACCTGATCCACCTGATGTACTTCAAGAAGACACCGTGGGCGTATCACCTGATGATGGCGCTGTGCTGGCTCACGCGGCCGGGCACGATCAACCCGTGGACGCGGCGGCGCATGCACCTGCATCACCACAAGGTATCGGGCGGCGAATCGGATCTCGAGGAATTCGGCATCACCAACGGGGAGCGCTGGGGCGTGAAGCGCGCGCTGATGATCGCGGACGGCATGCTCGCCGTCGTGCTGCGGCCGGCCGCGATGCGTCGCAAGGTGAAGCAGTACGTGGCCGCGCAGCCGGTGCAGGATCCGTCCGAGCGCCTGCAACTGCGCGTCGAGCAGCTGTCGTCGTACATGCCGATCGGTCACCTGTACTACACGCTGTGGCACGCGTTCATCGTCTATCACGTCGGCCTGTTCGCACTGCATGGGTTCGGCTACGCGGTGACGGTGCCGGCCGTCGTCGAACGCGTGATGAGCGTCGTCGATTTCCTCGCGGTGGTGTGGCTCGGGCCGAACTTCCTGCGCAGCTTCTGCATCAACTTCGTCAGCTCGAACATGCATTACTTCGGCGACATCGATTCGCGCAACGTGATCCAGCAGACGCAGGTGCTGAACCCGTGGTGGATGCTGCCGTTCCAGTTGTTCTGCTTCAATTTCGGCAGCACGCACGCGATCCATCACTTCGTGGTGCGCGACCCGTTCTACATCCGGCAGCTGACCGCGCGCACCGCGCATGCGGCGCTGCGCGAAGTCGGCGTACGCTTCAGCGACGTCGGCACCTTCGCCCGCGCGAATCGCTGGGGCGCCTATCGTCCGTCTCGCGGCACGCGCGACGCGCAGGCCGACGCGTAACGCGTGACGCGTGCGGCGTCAGCGCCGGGGTCAATCGCCGATCGGCGGCATCGGCCCCTGCCCGCGAATCCACGACCAGTTCGCGAGCTCGGCCATTTCCTTGTCGCCGCGGCTGTCGCCGTACGCGAACAACTGCTTCGGCGGCCGGTCGCCCCACCATCCGCGCAACCGCACGACCTTCTGCGGCCCCCAGCAGTTCTCGCCGTCGAGCCGCCCGGCGAAGACACCGCGCTCGAACGCGAGCCGCGTCGAAAGCACCGCGTCGAAGCCGGCCGTCTTCGCCCACTTCTCCAGATACAGCGACGGCGACGCGCTGACCAGCACGACTTCATGCCCGCGCGCGCGATGTTCGCGAATGCGTTCGAGCATTTCCGGACGCACGAGGCTCGGCAGATAACTGTCGACGAACGTGCGCGCGTGTGCATCGAGCGCGTCTTCGCGGATCGGCCCGAACGCGAACGACGCGAACTTCGCCTTCGCGTCGCCGCGCGACAGCAGCCCGGCCTTCATCGCGAAGATCCACGGCAGCGCGCGCAGCCCGGCCCACGCGAATCGCGGCGTGCCGACCGCCTGGCGGACGAAATGGCGGAAGCTGTCGGTGGTCGTGATGGTGCCGTCGAAATCGAAGGCGGCGACGATGCGGTCGGTCATGGGGAATCGGCGGGAAAGCGGTGAGATGCGGGGAAGATAGCAGAGTCGGGGCCATCCGCGCGAAACCGTATCGCCCGACACGAGACCACGCGCACCGAAGCGCGCGGTCGCATCGTTCCCTCAGCGCGGCGGCCGCGCGGCCAGCGCCGCCGGCAGCACGACGTTCATCAGGTGATCGGCGCGCGACAGCAGATCGGTCACGCGCTCGTCGAGCCCGCGCAGTTGCGCCGGCTGCATCCGGATCTGCTGGACGGCCTGCCCGACGATGTTGCGGCGATCGAACAGCGTGCGCTCGACGCCCGCGTCGTCCGGCGCCCGCACGACGTCCGACACCGCGCTCAGCGCTGCGAGCACGACCACGAGATTCTCTTCCGCATGGCGAGCCTTCGCGGCGAGTTCCTCGGTCCGGCGCGGGAAAAAGCCGAGCGACTGCTTCAGCGCGCCGAGCGCCGCGCGGTAGTCGACATGGCTGGCGCGACGATGCGGCGCGTCAAGCAAGGCCATCCTTTCCATTTCAATACATTTTGCAATGTATGCGATGGGGATTCCGATGTTGCCTCCGGCAACGTCAGGACAAGTGCCTTGATGGAGCACGAATCCGGATTCCTCTGGGCACGTCGGCAAAGAGAAATGGAAAGTACGTTGAAAGAATTAACCTCTCGCCATTCCGCCGATTGCTATAGATCGCTTAACGCGAGCCCTTGCGTCGCGCCCTAGTACGAATAGCCTTGCGACGCCGGGCGCGCATCGTGACGGCGGCCCCACCACGGCAAGTACGCGTTGTTCTCCCCGCGTGCGCGGAACCAGTCCTTGCCGGGATCGATCGGTGTCAGCTTCGACGGCGCAACCACCACCACGGCCGTCGGATGCTCGGCGTCGGTCGTCCCCGCCACGAGCACGTTTCCGCCGAGATGGTTTGCGCGGCCGATCGCCAACGCCACATCGGTCAGCGCCGCGCCGGCGCCCATGTCACCGAGCAGTGCCGACGTGTTGAAGGTCGCGTCGCGGAGGTCGCTTTCCGGCGCGGCTTGCGCGAGCCCTTGCGAAAGCGACGCGGCCCTTGCCGACGCGGCAGCGCTGCCCTTGCCCGCATCGTGAATAACGTAGTTCAGCGACGAAACAGCGACGCCCGCATTGCCTGCCGCCGCATCGATCGTCGACTTCCATGCCTGCCCTCCCCGGCTGCCGCCCTGCTTCGCGTCGAAATCCTCGACGTTGCGTTGCGCCGCCTTGCCGATCCATGCCAGCGGTTCGCGCTCGGTCTTCAGAGCCGGGCCGGCGAGGAACAGCACCACCATGTTCTCGTTGATCTGTTCGTCCTGCGGGGGAAAACCTGGCGCGTCCCAGTTCATCACCCACACGCTTTTGTCGGGATGCGCGGCCAGGTAGTCCAGCGCGGCGTTCAGCGACGCGAAGCCGGCATTGCCGTGGCCCGACGTCACGCGCACATCGGGCGGCGTATCGCTGCTCCACAGATTTTTTGCGGAGGGGTTGCCGATTTCGTACGCATTTACCATTTCGTCGCGCAAGAACGCGCCGGCAGCTTCAGGATCGAGACGGCCGGCAGGAAGTGCGAGTTCGACACGCACCCCGGCCAGTTCACGCCACTCCCGCTTGTACTTCGAGCCGATGGTGTAAAAATAATCGGGGTTCATCACGTAGCGCGTCCGAAACAACACAAGAAGTTCGCGAATATATTTCTTGTAGAAACCTACGAACGACTCACGCCCCCACCGCCCGTCCGCGACGATGGAAACCGCCTGCAAGGTCGAGTATTTTTTGGGGTTTGTCCGCACCATGTCGTCGTTGGCGTTCGGTTTCACCAACCCGAGCGTCCACAGCAATTGCCACTCGGTCGGATAGTCACGACGCTGCAGCGGATTGAGCCATTCGAGTCCGACAACTTGAGCAACAAATGGCGCGGCAGATGCACCTTCGACAGATTGCGCCGATGTGGTGCTCGTCTCGGCCCACAACGGCGGGAACGACAAGAGTGTTGCCATGACCATCGAGACGCACCCGAAGCGTCTGGCAAGCTTGAAGCAGTGCATGAATATTCCCGATCGAGCCGACCAATCCCGAGCGCTGGTCCGATAATTCATTCCCGTCCGGACGACGCCAGACTCGAAATCAGCGTCGCGCCACACGATGTCTTGTGACCATCGAATGCGGCCGGCTTCCCGTCGACGATGACCTGCGGATCGCCTTCGGCGATAAAGCAGGCCTGATGGCCCGTGATCGGGCAGACACACGTATCACCGAGCCGCGCGACCGGCCGCCCCATCACTTCGCTGACCGCGCTGCCGGTCACGACCTGACCGCCGTGGCTCGTTGCGTCGCCGACCCGGATGATTCCGCGCATGCGTGTTCCTTACTTTGAATAGCCTTGGGCCGTCGGGCTCGCATCGTGACGACGCCCCCACCAAGGCAGATAGGCGTTGTTTCCGCCGCGTGCACGAAACCAGTTCTTACTTGCGTCGATTGGCGTCAGTTTCGACGGTGCAATCACCACCATCGCCGTCGGATGCTCGGTGTCGGTCGTTCCTGCTACGAGCACATTTCCACCGAGGTGATTCGCTCGGCCAATCGCCAGCACCACATCGGTCAGCGCCGCGCCGGCGCCCATGTCACCGAGCAACGCCGATGTATTGAAGGTCTGCGTACGGAAATCGTATTCCGGCAGGACTTCCGTCAGCGTCTGCGACAGCGACGCAATTCTTGTCGATGCAGCATCGCTGCCCTTACCCGCGTCGTGCACGATGTAATTCAACGACGACACCGGCACGCCTGCATTACTCGCCGCCATATCGATCGTCGACTTCCATGCCTGAACCGCGCGGCTCGCGCCCTGCTTGGCCTCAAAATCCTTGACGTTGCTTCGAGCAGCCTTGCCGATCCAGGCCAGCGGCTCACGCTCGGTCTTCAAGTCGGGGCCCGCGAGGAACAGCACCACCATGTTCTCGTTGATCTGTTCGTCGTTCGGCGGAAAGCTCGGCGCGTCCCAGTTCATCACCCATGCACTCTTGTCCGGATGCGTAGCCAGATAGTCCAGCGCTGCGTCCAGCGATGCGAAGCCGGCATTGCCGTGACCCGTCGTCACGTGCACATCAGGCGGTGTATCGCGGCTCCATAGATTTTTTGCGGATGGATTGCCGATTTCGAATATATTGACAATGCGGTTGCGCAGATATGACGCAGCCGATGCAGGCTCAATTCGACCAGAAGGAATAGCCAGTTCGACGTGCACACCCGCCAACTCTCGCCACCTCCCTTTATCATCCGCACTGACGGTATAAAAATAATCTTCATTAGTAAAATACGGAACCCGGAACAGCAACAACAATTTATCAACATATTTCTCGTAAAATCCGGAAAAAGATTCGCTACCTCGATTACCATCGGCGACAATGGAAATTGCCTGCAACGTCGAATACTTCTTCGGGTTTGTCCGAACCATATCGTCGTTGACATTTGGCTTGACTAGACCAAGTGTCCACAATATTTGCCACTCAGTAGGGTAGTCTCTGCGTTGAAGGGGATTCATCCATCCAAGCCCTACAACTTGAGCAATGAAAGGTTTGGATGAACTGGCCCCAGCTATGGCGACTGCCTTATCGGTCGACGAGGCCGCCACCGCGCGAGGGGTTGCAATCACCGTTGCGAACGCAAATACCATGATTGCCACGAGCCCAGGGACCAGCACCAATCGTCTCATCAGATTACCCATACTCAATAACTCTCCCGTCGACTTTCCCGACGAAATCAATATCAAAAATGATGCCCCTAAAGCAAAAAACAACGCAAGACTTGCAATCCCGACTCGGCGCGGCCAGGTAGAAATGACCGCCTTCACAATACACCTCCCAGCTTCAGGAAAAATCCACCATCTCGCTCATCGTATATTTTCCCTGGCATCTTGGCATTTTCGTCTTTTTTCACCCAATCAGGCAAAAACAAATCGCCATGCTTTCCAGTATTTATATAATCCATCAAATTGAAATTAGGATCACCCTTCCTGGAATCACTGGCAAACCTCCAATCAGCTTGAGTTCTGAGATATGTCAAATCATCTTCAGTCAGATAGCAAAGCCCAATTGCAACATCATAAGCCAACGCCTTTTCAGCATGGTCCTTGTTGGTCATGATGGTCGAATGGTTGGTGGGGTTATTCTTGTCCCCGCCGTTCAGAATCTGAAATATCTCCTTGTTCCGCCATTCCGTATAGTCAGCACTCGCTGACTCCGGATTGTCCTCCCCGACCACGGTTCCGATCTCGTCGACCCAGCGACGATTTCCGGATCTCCGCGCTTCCATGCGAAGAATCGAATGATCCTCATACCGCTGCGCAGCCTCGGACGCCGCATCGCCCTGCGCTTTCAGCGCATCACCCTCAGTCTTGAATTTTTCCGACTTCGCGTCGAAGTTGTCGTACGGATCGTCATCGCGCTTGCTCTCCTTCTTGGCATCGCGCGCAGCCGACGGCGGATCGTAACTCTCGTTGAAGCGCCCTTCCTCAATCGGTTTGCCCTGCGCATCGCAAGCGCCCGACGGTTTGTCGTAGCGCAACGCCTGCGGAAGGAAGCGAGTCTCCTTGTCGAGCATCGGTGCCGTAATCGGGATTTCCCAGTCTTTCGGCGGATCGGCATTGACCGCCATGTTAGTCAAATTGAACAGGTAAAGAGCCGGGCTCGTTGCAATCGTGAAAAACTTCGCGATCCACGATTTATTGGAATGCGCGCCTCGTCCAAGACCATACCGTGCAGGTGGTGACGGCGGATACCAGAAACCTTCCTTCTGGTTCTTGTCCTTGCGCCAGTCATCCTGCCAATACCGATAGAGCTTGTTCTCTCCGCCCACCTCGAAATTCGACGCGAACACGCGCTGCGAGAAAACACCCCACCCGTTGGTCGCACTGATCTCGTCGACACTCATCCCGCGCCAGCCGATTCCCTGAACGGTCAAGGCCGAAATGACCTGATCGTGCGGGCAACAGTACAGCGTCACTCTGCCGTACGTGTTTTTCTGGTACAACCCGTGCGCATCCCGGTCCTTGGCTGCGCTATACGGCTTGCCCCCATTCTTCGACGGCCTTGCGTTTTCCATTGCGCGATCCAGATCCTCCGCAGGCATCTCGAGCTCGGCCCGGGCACGCAGGATATCGAAGTACTCCCTCAGCGTTTCCTTGCGCGCGACATAGGTCTCGCGCCCCACGTGCCCGTTCTTGTCGCGCACCCCGCGCTGGGCCCACGAGTCGGTCATGTTGGCCTCGACGAGACTGTACGGGGGATTGGCGAGAACATAGGTATCGGCGACGCAGCGCCCTTTCTTACCCCATTGATCCGTCACCTCGGGCAAGCGGTCTCCAAGGAATGCAGCGGCGAGACCGATCATGTTTCCCTGACTGTGGCACACGATCGTGATCGGCGCGTCGGCCTGTCGCTTGCGGATCGATTCGACCAGGCGTGCAAGCCGCAGTGCGCCAAGCACACCGTAAGTGCGCGGTGGCGTGGAGTAGATTTTTCGATTGCCGATGCCATTCATGTGCTGGACGGTCAGCCACAGGAAAAGCCGATCGTTCAACCCGTCGTTCCACAGATCCGGCAAACTCGTACACCCGCCCGCGAACGGGCCACCGCCCCAGTAATTCTTTTCGTTGAGCATGATCTTGTCGCCATACTCCTTCAGCTCCTCCGCGTTCGCGGCATAGCCCCACCGAAAGTGGATGACGGGCGAAAAGGACGGATCGGGCTTGATGTACGTCTTCGACGACATGTCCGGATTCAGGAAACCGTCTGGCGTCAGGCTTTCGATATAGCTGACCGGCGTCATCTGCCCGGCCACCGGCCCCCAATGGAACAGTTGATCGTCATAACGCCCCATGCGCCGGTTCAATCCGGCACACAACCCCTTCTCGGCGTCCTTGAACCATTCCCCTTCCGAATTCACCCCGTGCACGAAAATGACGACGCCCGGCAACGGCATCTGCATCACGCACTCGAGGTCGTTGCGGTTGAACAGTGTCGTCCCCAGTCCACCGCCCACCGAAGTCTGCGACGGGTCGTCCGTCGACGGTTGCCCGCCCGGGTTCTGCGCAAAGTTGTAGTTGAACATGTTGTTTTTCTTGAAGACTCAGCTCAGGTTCTGGACTTGAAAAAGCGAACCGCCAATTGTTCGAACTGATCGCTGCTGACCGGCGCCAGCTTGCCTTGCGCGTCGGTCTTCCCCTTGATCAATTCGCCCGACGCCTTTCGCACCTCGGCTTCCATGCCCTCGACCGGCTGCCCGTCCGTGGCGCGTACCAGCTTCGGCACGCGCCCCAGCGAGCCTTGGTCGAACTTCGGAAAGTCGGCGCTCATGCTCGCCGGCCCGGCCCACGTATGCGACGCGGACTTGACGGTGAAACTCCCCGGACACCCGAGCTCGATATCGCCGCCATGCAGCTTCAGATACGCGCCGCCCGACGTCACGAACACGACCTGCTCGCTGGCCATGCCCGCGAGCTTGCCGCCGCCCGCCGTCATCTGGATGTTCTTCGCCGAATCGATCTGCGTGTCGTCGTTCTGGCTCTGCAGCGCAACTTTCCCCTGGTTGGCGATTGCCGACACGCCTTCGCTGTGCGCAAACATCGCGACACCGTGCCCGGCCTGCAGGTTGATCCGCTGCCCGCTCGTGTACTGCAGGTGGTTCTGCGCGACGACATCGACGTTGCCGCCCGCATGGGTCGTCACGGTCTTCGGCGTCGCCATGCTGATGCCGGCCGGTGCGGTGATGCCGATCGCGGCCATCGGCGCGCCTGACGACTCACCGCCGCCGGACGCCTCGCCATTCGGCCAGCCTTTCACCGTGGTCACGAGTGCATCGTGCGGCTGCGTATCGGGCGCGACGCCCTGATGCTGGCCCGCATAGTCGCCGAGACTCTTGAACAGCTCGACGCATTCCTGCATCAGTTGCAGATACTCGTCCCGCGCGAGGTGGCCGTCACTGGCGCGCAGCCGCTCCCAGGCCGAAATCAGTATCGCCTTGCCGCTTCGAATCGCCACGTGCGCATCGCTGCGCAATTCCGCGCCTTCGCCGCGCGCCGCCCCCTGCCCGTTGTCGCGCGGCTGCGTCAGATAGCCGAGGTTCAGCTGACTGTACGCATGCTCGCTCGCCAACTGACTGCTGATCTGCCCGGGCGTATCGTCGAAGCGGATCTGGTTGTACCGCTGCCCCTTGATTTCCTTCGTCTTCGTGCCGGAAAGATAGCGGTTGCCCGGCAGCGCGCCGGTATGACTGAAGGTCGCCGGCATGTTCGGCCCATTGGCCAGCACACCCATCACGACGAGCCGGTCCGGATCGCCGCCGATATGGCCGATCAGCACTTCCATGCCGACGCGCGGCAACGTATTCGCGCCGAAACTCGGCCCGGCTAGCGCGCAGGCGACGCGCACCGGTGCGCTGTCGGACGGCGTGCCACTCGTGCCGGCACCCTGCGCGTGCGCATGATCGTCCGCGCTCAGCCCCTGGATCCGCACCCGGATGCGGCCCATTTCATCGCAGAACACCTCCTCGCCCTCCGGCCCGACGACGACGGCCGTCATCGGATGCACGGGCGGCAGGTCGACGTGCGGATCGTAGGCAGGCGTCAGCGGCACGCCGCGCCGCACGCACGAGAACGTGTTCTCGTAGCGCCTGTCGCTTTCGTCGCCCGGCTTGCCGCTCACGTCGGTCGGCACCGCGCTGAACAGCACGCGGCTTGCCGCGAACAGCGATTGCGCGCGCTCGTTCAGTTCCTTCGGCAGATTGTTTCGCACGCAATGATGAAGCGACGTGACGACAAACTGCCGCTGTTCAGCCGGCAACGTGTCGAGTTGCGGATGCTCCGCGAGCGCAAACCAGTGACCGACGGCCAGATCACGCACGTTGCTCACGCCGTCGACGGATTCGGCGCGCAGTTCATGCGCCAGCATCCGGTCCTTGCCGATTCGGTCGAGATCGGACGACGAATCCCCGGCGTGCGGGATATCGATCACGACGTCGGCCAGCAAATGCCCGAGGTCGTTGCCACTGTCGCCCTGATCGACGATCGTCGCCTGCTCGGTTTGGGACATCCGGCCGCTCTTGTAGTCCCACGTCGGCCGGACGATCTTGCCCGGAATCAACCGGCGGCTCGTCGCCCACAGCGTGATCGAGTCGCGCTCTTCGGTGGCGGCGTCACGGTGGTAGCGGATGGTGCCGGCGGCCGTCTGCGGCAACTTCATCGAGTCGTCGGCAAAGACGAGCGTATGCACCGGCGTGTCGTGCGCATTGCCGCTCGCCCGCTCCCCGGCCTTGCCCGCCTTGACGAATACGGTCGCTCCCTCCCGTCGCAACAGGCGCCGAATGAAATGCGCGTCCGACTCGTTGACCTGCCGTGTGAGTTCCCGCGCGGGGTAACGCTCGGCTTGCAGACCGGACAGATCGAATTCGAATGCGCCCGCGAGCGCCGAGCTGCGCTGGCGCCATTCCTGAAGCAGCACACCCAGGATGTCGGGGAGGCTCTTGGACCGAAACAACCGCGAATTGGTGCGCCGCTCCATCACGGACAGCACGTCGCGAATCGTCAGCTGGTAGCAGGTCAGTGAACCGTCCGATTGTCCGGTGCGAACGTCGGTGACAATGCCGTTGATGGTATGGAGACGCCCGCGATCGGTCGTCATCTCGACGGAGACCGGCAGCCCGATGAAGCTGCGGATCGGAAGATCGGCCCGCGCTGACACGCAGGTCAGATGCCCCTCGATGCCCGTCATCAACCCTTCGCGGATATCGGCATACTGGAGCGCAAGCACCTGCTCGAGCGTTTTCTGGGCGGCCCCCCAGTTCATGCGAACCGGCCGATTGTTCTGATCGACCACCCCGGACGCAAACGTGCGCAGCAATTCGGCTGTATTCACAGCGTGACTCTCAGGATTTTGTTTGACTTCGTTATTCGGCAAGCAATCACGCCCGCTGGTCCGTCCTGGGAGTGCCGCCCGTCTGATTTTCGGCGAGCATAACAAATTTGTCGGCTTGGTGACGGCTTTTTGACAGGATTTAGAATCCTTTTTGCGAAGCGTCCGAACGGACTCAACCGTTCACATTCTTTCGAACCGGGACGTTCCGTGTCCGATGTAGCGAACAGGTCGTACGGGTCGTCACGATCTGACGCAGGGCGACGCGCGCTCGGTATGAATCGACGATTTTCCGACAGGCGCGGAAGGGAGTGGCGGGCTGCCGCCAGAGTTTGCTATACTCTCGGTCTTCCGGAGAGATGGATGAGTGGTTTAAGTCGCACGCCTGGAAAGCGTGTATAGGTTAATCGCCTATCGGGGGTTCGAATCCCCCTCTCTCCGCCAGAATACGTGAGGCCCCTGATTTCCCTAGGAATCAGGGGCTTTTCATTTTGGGACCGCCGACACGCCATACATCGCCCCGCCCCCTCACGGATGCCGAATGTAATCCACCAACGCCCGCGTATACTCATCCGGCCGCCTGTCGCACAGACTCACCACGATCGCCACCGCAAACCCCGCCGGCACCCCGAACACGCCCGAACTGATCGGCTCGATCCCGAACCACGTGCGCCCGGCGAACCCGGTCAGTTGCGTGAAGAACGGATACGTCGACACGATGTAGTACACGCACACCGCCAACCCCGTCACCATCCCGGCAATCGCGCCACGCGTCGTCGTGCGCTTCCAGAACACCCCCAGCACCAGCACCGGAAAGAAGCTCGACGCCGCCAGCGAAAACGCGGCGCCGACCAGAAACAGAATCTTCCCGGTATTGAGCGACGCGACATACGACGCGAACAGCGCCACCCCGAGCAGCAGCACCTTCGAGATCGTCACGCGCCGCTGGCTCGACGCATCGGGCGCGACCATGCAGTAGTAGACGTCGTGCGACAGTGCATTCGCGATCGTCAGCAGCAGCCCGTCCGCGGTCGACAGCGCCGCGGCCAGCGCACCGGCCGCGATCAGCCCCGACACCACGTACGGCAGCCCCGCGATTTCCGGCGCGGCCAGCACGACCATGTCCGGCTGCATCTGGATTTCCGACCAGTGCACGATGCCGTCGCGAATCACCTCGACGACGCTGATCAGGTCGGGCTCGAAGTGATGCCACTGCGTGACCCACCCCGGCAATTCGGCGAACGGCCGCCCGACGAGATTCGCGAGGATCTCGTACTTGATCAGCACCGCGAGCACCGGCACGCTCAGGTAGAACAGCGCGATGAAGAACAGCGTCCAGCCGACCGAGCGCCGTGCCGACGCAACCGACGTGGTCGTGTTGTAGCGCGTCAGGATGTGCGGCAGGCTCGCGGTACCGAGCGACAGGCACAGCAGCAGCGCGAGGAAATTCCGCTCGCGCGGCTTGCGTTCGTCTTCGCTCGCGGCCGGAAACGGCTCGTGCATCGGCACGGGCGGCTCGGCACGCGCGAGCAGGTCGTCGCGCGCCTGCGTCCACGCCACGCGCGCCGCCGCCGGATCGCGCGGGAAATCGGCCAGCTCGCGCTCGCGCTGGCTGATCTCGCGCAGCGGCCCGTTGTGGCGCCGCAGGTCCGCAAGCTGGTCGACGAGATGACGGCGCGCGTCCGCATAGGACGCCGGCAACCGGTCGAGCCGCGTCTGGATGGCCGCGGCTTGCCGGCGGTACGCATCGCGCACCTGCTGCTCGTCGCGCGCGTCGCGCACCTGCGCCTCGCGCGCCGCGACGCGCTCCATCAGCTTGCCGTAATTGAACTGCGGCACGGGGCCGAGCCCGTTCTTCATCGCGATCAGCGACACCGGAATCAGGATCGCGCTGATCAGGATGATGTACTGCGCGACCTGGGTCCACGTGACCGCACGCATCCCGCCGAGAAACGAGCACACGAGAATGCCCGCGAGCCCGCAGAAGATGCCGATCGCGAAATCGACCCCGATGAAGCGCGTCGCGATCAGGCCAATCCCCTGGATCTGCGCGACCAGGTACACGAACGAACACAGGATCGCCGCGCCAGCCGCGAGCGCGCGCACGGCCGTGCTGGAAAAGCGCGTGCCGAGAAAATCGGGAATCGTGTAGCGCGCGAGCTTGCGCACATACGGCGCGAGCAGGAACGCGACGAGGCAGAACCCGCCCGTCCAGCCCATCACGTACGCGAGTGCGTCGTAACCGGTCGCGTAGAGCGAGCCGGCCAGGCCGATGAACGACGCGGCCGACAGCCAGTCGGCCGCCGTCGCCATCCCGTTGAACGCGGACGGCACGCGCCGCCCGGCCACGTAGTACTCGACGAGATCGGACGTGCGCGACAACAACCCGATCACCGCGTACACGGCGATCGGCACGAACAGGAACACGTAGCCGATCCACACGCCCGAGCCCGTCGCGCGCTCGATCCGCCACATCAGCAGCACGAAACCGAGAAACCCGAGCGTGTAGAGCGCGTAAGCGCGTATCAGTCGATGTGTCAGCATGAATCAGCGCCCGCCGTTCGCATGGCCGGCGCACGCCGCATGCTCGTCGTACGCGCGGCGCAGCGTGCGGTCCGCGCGCTGCATCAGCCCGATGTAGACGACGATCAGCACGAGGTACACGAGAATCGCGCCCTGTGCGCCGACATAGAACGGCAGGCTGAAGCCGGCGAAGCGAACCCCGGCGAGCGCGGGCCCGAAGAACGGCACGATGAACGACACCGCGAAACCGATCACCATCAGCACCGCGATCAGCGCGACGTTGAAGCGCCAGTAGCGTGCGTGCGCACGCGCGAGCGGCGCGGGAACGGGAGGTGGCGCAGCAGGCGCCGGACGGGTCGGAACGGTCATGCCGTTATGTAGCAAAAAGCCCCTGCGCGGGCAATCGGGATTGCCGCGCAGGGGCTCGCGCGCGTGATGCGCAACCGGCAGGCGCTCAGCGCACTTCGGTGAGCTGCTCGAGGATGGCCGGATTCTCGAGCGTGGACGTATCCTGCGTGATCGCCTCGCCCTTCGCGAGCGAGCGCAAGA